>DAIOUO010000295.1:0-4581 GCA_036759485.1 Geminicoccaceae bacterium
GGTGTCCGCGAGGATCTGGCGCCGCTCGTCGAGGAGCTGGCGCGGGGGCCGCTGCCCTGGCGCGGGATCGTCCAGGGCTGGGCGCTCGACGCCGCCGAGCTCGGCGGCGAGCCCACCGGTGCCGAGCTCTCGGCGTTCCAGGAGCGGGCCTGCCTGCCGGTCCTGCAGCTCGTGCAGCTTCTCGCGGCGCGGCCGCGCACCACGCCCCGGCTCTGGATCGTGACGCGCGGGGCGCGGCGGCCGACCGGGGAGCCGACCGACGGTCCGGCGCGCGCCGAAGGGCTCGCCCAGGTACCGCTCCACGGCCTCGCCCGCACCGTCGCGAGCGAGCAGGAGGGCTTGCGTTGCACCACGGTCGACCTCGACCCGGCCGAGGACGGGCTCGAGGGGCTCTGGGCCGAGCTCGTGGCCGACGGTCCCGAGCCCGAGGTGGCGCTGCGCGACGGTCGCCGCTTCGTGAGCCGGCTCGAGCGGGTCGAGCCGACCGCCCTGCCGCCCCTGCACCGGCCCGCTCGCGACCCCGCGATCGCCTCCTGGCGGCTCGCGATGCCGACCGCGGGCGTGCTCGACACGATGCGGCCGGTCGAGCGGGCGCGCCCCGAGCCCGGCCCCGGCGAACTCCTGATCGCGGTCCAGGCGGTCGCCTTGAACTTCCGCGACGTGATGGCGGCGAGCGGGCTCCTGCCCGAGGACGCCGAGCCCGACCCGGCGCACGAGGCGCTCGGTACCGAATGCGCCGGCACGGTGCTGGCCATCGGCCCGGGGGTCGAGGGTTTCCGACCGGGCGAGCGGGTCGCGACGATGGCGCGCGGCTGCTTCGGCGCGCACGCCACCGTACCGGCCGCCATGGTCGTGCGGGTACCCGAGGGGCTCTCCGCCGCCGAGGCGGCGACCGTGCCGGTCGGCTTCCTCACCGCCTGGCACGCGCTCCTCACCATGGGCCGCATGCAGCCCGGCGAGCGGGTGTTGATCCACGTGGCCACGGGCGGGGTCGGGCTCGCCGCGATCCAGATCGCCCGGATGATCGGGGCCGAGATCTTCGCCACCGCCGGCAGCGAGGCCAAGCGCGCCTATTTGCGCGGGCTCGGCATCCGCCACGTCATGAACTCGCGCACGCTCGACTTCGCCGACGAGATCCTGGCGGCGACCGAGGGCCGCGGCGTCGACCTCGTGCTCAACTCGCTGCCCGGGCCGTTCCTCGAGAAGAGCCTCGCCGTGCTCGCCCCGCACGGCCGCTTCCTCGAGCTCGGCAAGCGCGACATCTACGGCGACACGCCGCTCGGGCTGAAGGCGCTGCGGCGCAACGCCGCCTTCTTCGCGATCGATCTCGCCAACGTCGACCCGCGCCGGGCCGGCACGATCAGGGCCGCGCTCGACGCGCTCGACGACCATTTGCGGGCCGGACGGATCACGCCTCTGCCCTTCGAGCGCTTTCCCGCCTCGAAGGCGGTCGACGCCTTCCGCCACATGGCGCAGGCCCGGCACATCGGCAAGATCGTGGTCGAGCTCGACGACCCGACCCTCGAGGTGGCCCTCGACCCCGGCCGGCCGCTGCGGCTGCGGGCCGACGCCAGCTATCTCGTCACCGGCGGGCTCGGCGGCTTCGGCCTCGAGGTGGCCCGCTTCCTCGCCGGGGCCGGCGCCGGCCATCTCGTGCTGGTGGGCCGCTCGGGGGCGGCGAGCGAGGCCGCCCGAGCGGTCGTGGCCGAGCTCGAGGCGGCCGGCACGCGGGTCACCGTCGCTCGGGCCGACGTCACCCGGCCCGAGGAGGTGCGGGCGGTGGTCGAGGCGATCGCCGCGAGCGGTCTACCGCTCGCGGGCGTGGTGCACGGCGCCATGGTGCTCGACGACGGCTTCCTCACCCAGCTCGATGCCGAGCGCTTCGCGCGGGCGCTGGCGCCCAAGCTCGTCGGTGCCTGGAACCTGCACCGGGCGACCCTGGACCTGGCGCTCGACCATTTCGTGATGTTCTCCTCGGTGGCGGCGATGCTCGGCTCCAAGGGCCAGGCCAACTACGTGGCCGGCAACCTCTTCCTCGACGCCCTCGCCCTGCACCGCCGGGCCCGCGGCCTGCCGGCGCTCACGATCAATTGGGGGGCTCTCGGCGAGGCCGGCTTCGTCGCCCGCACGGAAGCGATGGCCCGCTACCTCGAGAGCAGCGGCATCGCGCTGGTCCCGCTCGCCGAATCGCTCGCCGCGCTCGCCCGGCTGCTGCGCTGCGATCCGGGAGCGGTGGGCTTCGCCGCGATCGACTGGGACGTCCTCGCGCGGGCCGCCGGGGGCGAGCCCTCGCCGCGCTTCGCCCATCTGGTCTCGGCCGTCGAGTCGGGCGGCGGCCGGTTGCGGGCGGAACTCCTGGCGGCACCGGCCGAGCGCCGGCCGGCCATGGTCGCCCGCTTCCTGTGCCAGCAGATCGCCAAGGTGCTGCGGGTGGAGGAGGGCAAGATCGAGGCCGAGCGGCCCCTCGCCGACGTCGGCCTCGACTCCTTGACCGCCTTCGAGCTCAAGAACCGGATCGAGGGCGAGCTCGCCTTGACCCTGCCGGTCGCCAAGCTGCTCCAGCAGCCGACCGTGCGCTCCTTGACCGCCGCCGTTCTCGAGCGGTTGGGCGGCGAGGCGGAGGCCGCGGCGGGCGCCGATGGGGTCGGGTCGAGCCCGGCCGGGGCGGCGGGCGCGGAGACGGCCGGCCCCGAACCGGCCGCCCTGTCGGTGCGGCAGGAGATGCTCTTGCAGATGTTCGCACCGGGTCACGAGATCAGCGCCGAGCACAGGGACTACATGCTGGCGTTCGGGCTCGCGATCCGGCCTGCGCTCGACCTCGGCCGGCTCTCCGCCGCCTTCGACGCCGCCCTCGCCCGACACCCGATGCTGCGTGCCCGCTTTCCTCGGGTCGACGGTCGCGTGACGCTCGCGATCGACGAGGCGCGCCCGCGAGGGGTCGAGGTGGTCGATGCGGAAGGGCTCGACGAGGCGGGGCTGCGGGAGGCGGTCCGCTCCCTCGCCGAGGCGCCGTTCGATCTCGAGCGCGGGCCGCTCTGCCGGCTGGTCGTCTTCCACACGGTCGAGCGCGACGTCTTGGTGCTGCGGATCTTCCACGCCGTCACCGACGGATGGTCGAGCATGCTGCTCGTGATGGAGCTGTTCGGCCGCTATTTCGGGCTCGCCGATCCCGCGCTCGTGACCGACGCTCCGCCGGCGGCCGAGTACACGGACTTCGTCCGCTGGCAGCGGGCCATGATGGCCGGGCCCGAGGGCGCGGCGCACCGGGCCTATTGGGAGGCGAGGCTCGAAGGGCTCGGGCCACGGCTCGGACTGCCCTACGACCGACCGCGGCGGCTCGGCCGCGCCCGCGAGGCGGGGGCGCTCGGCTTCGTCCTCGATCGGGCGCTCTCGAGGGCCGTGCGCGCGTTCGCCGCCGAGAGCGGCACGACGCCCTACACGGTGCTCTTCGCGGCCTTCGACACCTTGATCCTGGGCCTCACCGGGGAGGTGGACCTCCCGGTCAACGCGGTGGCCGCGGGCCGCACGCGACCCGAGTTCGCGAACGTCGTCGGCTGGTTCGTCAATCGCATGATCGTTCGCCACCGGCTCGAGCCCGAGGGGTCCTTCGCCCTCCTCGTGCGCGGGCTGCACGAGCGGCTCGCCCGCGACCTCGAGCATCAGGACTATCCGGTGGCGCCGATCGCCGAGGCGCTCCGGACGACCGCCGACGGCCGGCCCACCTCCCTCGGCCAGCTCGGCTTCTACATGAGCAGGCCGGATCATTTCGACGACCGCGGCTTCGGCCCGCTTCTCCTCGAGGTCGGCGACGCCCGGCTGCGGTTCGGCAGCCTCGAGGTCGCCTCCTACCCGGTGAACGCCGCCGGCGCGGACGGGGACCTGAGCTTCCGGGAGGTCGAGGTGGACGGCCGGTTCCACTTCGACGTGCGCTACAACGCCGACTGCTTCGAGCGCACCACCGTCGAGCGGATCGTCGAGGGCTATCGGGCGCTGCTCGGGCGCGCGCTGGCCGAACCGGAGCTGCCGCTCGCCCGGCTCGTGGGTGCTCTGGCGTTCGGCTTCGGCCGGACGGCGGCCGTGTCGCGGGCCGCCGAGTAGCGCTGCGGTGGCGCGGCGTCCGCTGCCGAGCGAGGGCCCGGCCCTCGCGGGCTCGATCGGGCCCCCGGCCGGTCTCCGTCGGCTGTTGGCCCGGCTCGCTTCGGTCCCGGTCGAGGCCCGGCTCCGCCCGGTCCTCGAGCGGCCGTGGCTGGTCGTGCTCGTGACCCTCCTCGCGGCCATCCTGGCCGGGGGTGGCCTGCCGCGGCTCGCCTTCAACCCGGACAGCCGGCTCTTCTTCGGCCCGGACGACCCGGAGCGGCTTGCGCTCGAGGCGCTCGAGGCGACCTACTCGCGGGCCAACAGTGTCGTCTTCGTCCTCGAGCCGCGCGACGGTCGGGTGTTCAGCGTAGCGACGCTGCGGGCCATCGCCTGGCTCACCGAGCGGGCTTGGCAAGTTCCCTATGTGCAGCGGGTCTATTCGTTGACCTCCGAGCCGCACAGCTACGCCCGGGGCGAGGAGCTCGTGGTCGAGGACCTCGTGCC
>DAIOUO010000296.1:0-4576 GCA_036759485.1 Geminicoccaceae bacterium
GAACTACACCGGCCGCATGGCGCGCGATCCGCACGGCACCGTCGCCTCCCTCAAGAGCTGCCGCGCGGTGTTCGCCGCCTGCGTCGCCGCCGCCGGCGGCCGGGTCGTCAACCAAGCCGCCGACAGCGTGCTCGCCGAGTTCGGCGACCCCCGAAGCGGCGTGCTCTGCGCGCTCGCGATCCAGACCCGGCTCGCCGAGCCGCCCTCGGGCCGCAGCGATCTCGAACCCTTGCGCTACCGGGTCGGCCTCGACCACGGCGCGCTCATCGCCGAGGGCGACGAGCTCTACGGCCTCGCCGTCAATCGGGCGGCGCGGATCCAGGAGATCGCCGAGCCCGGCGAGGTCCTGGTCTCGGCGGCCGTCCAGGAGCGGGTCGGGCCGAGCCCGGAGATCGCCTTCGCCGCCGAGGGCGTGCTCCGCCTCAAGAACCTGCCCGAGCCCGTCGCCGTCTTCCGGGCCCACCGTGCCGACGCCCCGGTCGATGCGGCCGGCCGGCGGCGGGCCCTCGGCAGGCTCGCCCTGCCCCCCGTCCCCGCGATCGTCGTCCTCCCTTTCCGTGGTATCGGGGTCGACCCCCGCGCGGCCCTCCTCGCCGAAGGGCTCACCGACGAGGTGATCGCCGACCTCTCCCGCTTCCGCGACCTCTTCGTGATCGGACGGGCGAGTGCCTTCGCCTACCGCGAGCAGGGCCGCTCGGCCGCCGCGGTCGGCCACGAGCTCGGCGTCCACTACGCGCTCGACGGCAGCCTCGTGCTCGAGTCCGGCCGGCTCCGACTCACCGCGCATCTCGTCGAGACCGCGACCGGCAAGGTCGCCTGGAGCGAGCGCTACGAGCGCACCCTCGAGGACCTCCTCGAGACCGAGGCCGACCTCGCGCGCCGGCTCGCCGCCACCCTGGCGGGCCGGGTCGAGGAGCACGAGCAGCAGCGCCTGCGCCACGGCGGTGGCCAGAGGCTCGAGGCTTACGGCCACCTGCTCGCCGGCCTGCACGAGCTCTACCGCTACACCGCCGCGGCCAACGCGCGCGCCCGGCTCGCCTTCACCCGCGCCAGCGAGATCGATCCGGGCTATGCCCGCGCCTTCGCCATGCTCTCCCGCACCCACAGCTACGACTGGCGCTACCGCTGGAGCGCCGATCCGGCCCGCTCCCTCGAGGAGGCCAGGGACCTCGCCGAGCGGGCGGTCGCGCTCGACCCGACCGACGCTCGCGGCCACGCCGAGCTCGGCTGGGTCAAGCTCTACGCCAAGGACGTGCCGAGCGCCCTCGAGGCGTACGAGACCGCCCATCGGCTCAACCCGAACGACCCCGACATCCTGGCGCTCATGGCCGACGCGCTGGTCTACGCCGGCCGGCCGTGCGAGGCGCTCAGCCTCGTCGCCCGAGCCAAGCGCCTCAACCCCCACTACCCCGACATCTATCTCTGGAGCGAGGCCGACGCCCTCTTCTCGCTCCGCCGCTACGACGAGGTCGTCGCCACGATCGGCCGGATGCGCGACCCGAGCGAGGGCTCGCGCCTGTTGGCCGCCAGCCACGCTCTCGCCGGCCGACCGGCCGAGGCGCGCCGCTACGCCGAGATGGTCCTGCGCCGCCAGCCCGGCTTCACCGTCGCCGACTGGATCGCCACCCAGCCCGACACCGATCCCGAAGAGCGCGAGCATTTCCGCAAAGGCCTCCTGCTCGCGGGGCTGCCGCCGTGAACACGCCCGAGGGTCCCCGCGCGGTGCGCGAGGTCACGATCGCCGGCCGATGAGCGAGGCCGACCGCGAGCGTTGGGAACGGCGCTGGCGCGAGCGCGCCGGCGCATCCGCCCCGCCCGAGCCCTGGCTCGTCGCCAACCTCGATCGTCTGCCGCGCGGCCCGGTGCTCGACGTCGCCGCCGGCGACGGCCGCAACGCGCTCTCGCTCGCCGAGCGGGGTTTCCCGGTCACCGCGATCGACATCTCCCCCACGGCCCTGGAGCGGCTCGCGCGGAGGGCGCGCGAGCGCGGGCTCGGGGTCGCCACCCGCACCGCCGATCTCGACGATCCGGCGGCGCTCGCCGGCCTCGGCCCGTTCGCGAGCCTGCTCGTGGTCCGCTACAAGCCCTCGCCCGAGCAATGGCGGCACCTGCTCGCCCGGCTCGCCCCGGGGGGGCGGCTCCTGCTCTGCTCCTTCGGCCGCGAACGGGCGGCGGCCGGCGGCTTCGATCCCGCCTACTGCCTCGAAGAGGCCGAGCTTCGGGCGACGCTCGAGCCGACCCTCGCCTGCCTCGCCTACGAGCGGCTCGGCCCGGCGAGCGACTGGCTCGAGGGCTCGATCTGGGAGAAGCGGGCCTAGCCCACGAGCCGCAGCCGAGCGGGGGCGCCGACGCCCCGCCCGACCGGGGCCAACAGGCGCCGGTCGACCTCGGCGATCCGGGCGCAGCCGCAGAGCGCCATCGCCCGATCGAGCTCGCGCCGGAAGATGTCGAGCACGAGCGCCACCCCGGCCTCGCCCGCGACCGCCAGGCCCCACCAGTGCGGCCGGCCGATCGCCACCGCCCGAGCGCCGAGTGCGAGCGCCCGCAACACGTCGACCCCGCGCCGCACCCCGCCGTCGAGCAACACCACGAGCCGGTCGCCCACCGCCTCGACGACCTCCGGCAGCGCCCGGATCGCCGAGACCGCGCCGTCGAGCTGCCGGCCGCCGTGGTTGGACACGAACACCCCGTCGACCCCGTGCTCGGCGGCGATCCGGGCGTCCTCCGGATGCAGGATACCCTTGAGCAGGAGCGGCCCCTTCCAGAGCCCCCGCAGCCACGCGACGTCGCGCCAGGAGAGGCCGGGGTCGAGCATCCGAGCGATATACGCCCCGAGCGAGACGATGTCCTCCTCGTGGCCGGCCGCACCCCGGTAATTGGCGAAGCTCACCCGGCGCGCCCCACGCATGCGCAGGAGCCAAGGCCAGTGCACGATCATGTCGAGCGTGCCGCGCAGTCCGAGCCGCGGCGGGATGGCGAAGCCGTTGGCGAGATCGCGCTCGCGCTGGCCCAGCACCTGGTTGTCGACCGTGAGGACCAGGGCCTCGCAGCCCGCTGCCTGCGCCCGCTCGGTCATGGCACCGGTGAGGCCACGGTCGCGGTAGAGGAAGACCTGGAACCAGCGCGGGCCGGGTGCGGCCTCCGCGAGCTCCTCGATCGTGCAGGTCGAGCCGTGGCTCTGGCAGTAGATCGTGCCGGCGGCCTGCGCCGCCCGGGCCGCGCCGATCTCGCCGTCCGGCCAGAGGATCCCGGAGAGCCCGGTCGGAGCGATCAACACCGGGAGCTCGATCCGGCGGCCGAACAGTTCGACCGAGAGATCGCGCTCGGCCGGCCCCGTGAGCATCCGCGGCACGATCTCGAGCGCGTCGAAGTCGTTCTCGTTCCGCGCGAGCGTGCGCTCGTCCTCGGCCCCGCCGTCGGCGAAGTCGAAGATCACCTTGGGCAGCACCCGGCGGGCCGCCCGCCGGAGCGTCTCGATATTGTAGTAGCGTCGGGCGAGCGCCGCGCGGTCCATGGCGATCCTCCCCTGAAGCCCCGGCCCTTCCGCGCCGCCCGCGACCGTGGCATGCGGGCGGCGGCGCCACAAGGCGCGGCAGCGGAGGCGGGCCCTGCGATGACGGCCGACCGCTCGATCGGCATCCTGGGGCTCGGCACGATGGGCCGCAGCCTCGCCCTCAATTTCCGCGACCGGGGGATCACGGTCGTCGGCGGCGACCCGGCCGAGTCGGCCCGCCGGGCGGCCGCCGCCGCGGGACTCGCCGTCCTCGCCGATCCGGCCGCTCTCGTGGCCGCACTCGCCCGACCGCGCCGGATCCTGCTCGTGGTACCGGCCGGGCCGCCGGTCGACGCCGCCCTCGACCTGCTCCTGCCCCTCCTCGCCCCGGGCGACGTCGTCATCGACGGCGGCAACAGCCATTGGCGGGACAGCGCCCGGCGTGCCGCCCGCCTCGAGGCCCGGGGCCTCGCCTTCGTGGGCCTCGGCATCTCCGGTGGCGAGGAGGGTGCCCGCCACGGGCCGGCGCTCATGGCCGGCGCCTCGGTCGAGGTCTGGGAAACGATCCGCCCGCTGCTCGAGCCGATCGCCGCCCGTGCGGAGGACGGCGAACCCTGTTGCGCCCGCTTCGGCCCGGCACCCGCCGGCCATCTCGTCAAGACGGTCCACAACGGCATCGAGTACGCGGTCATGCAGGCGCTCGCCGAGGTCGTCGACCTCGCCGGCCGGGGCCACGGCCTCGATCTTTCGGCGATCGCCGACCTGCTGGAAGGCTGGGCTCGGGGGCCCTGCGGAGGCTTCCTGCTCGAGACCGCGATCCGCGTCCTGCGTACCGTCGACCCGGAGAGCGGTCGGCCGCTCCTCGCCTTCGTGCGCGACCGGGCCGAGCAGAAGGGCACGGGCGGTTGGACGGCGATCGAGGCGCTCGAGCTCGGGGTCGCCGCCCCCACCCTGATCGAAGCCGTTCAGGCCCGCTCGCTCTCGGCCTTTCCGCCGCGCGTCGAGCTCGCCCGCACCCTGCCCCGGCCGGCCCGGGCGGCCCCCGCGGGCCGCCCCGAAGATCTCGAAGGCGCGCTGCTCGCC
>DAIOUO010000297.1:0-4545 GCA_036759485.1 Geminicoccaceae bacterium
GATCAACCTGCTCGTCGCGGCCGAGGCCGCCGACGAGCAGGTTGATCTCGGCGTTGCCGGTGAGGATGTTCGGACCGTCGTTGCCGATGCCGGTGCCGGCGCCGGGGAGCAGGGTCAGCCGCTCGACGTTGGCGGGCAGCTCGTAGCGCTCGAGCGAGGTGCGGATCTCGTCGAGCGCGCCCTCGGCGTCGCCCGGGCCCTCGACGACCCGGTCGCCCTCCTCCTCGACGACGTAGACGTCGGAGTCCGGACCGCCGGCCAGCTCGTCGGCACCCGGCCCGCCGTCGAGCACGTCCTTGCCCGCACCGCCATAGAGCTCGTCGTCGCCGTCGAGGCCCAGGAGGACGTCGTCACCCTCGAAGCCGAAGATCGTGTCGGCTTCGTCGCTGCCCGGCAGCTCGTCCTTGCCGGTGGTCCCGAGAACGCGTGCCATGCCCAACCTCCCGTTGGTCCGGCACGCAGGTCCGCTCGTCGTTCTTGGTTACAAGGCGTCGAGTGAACCACGCCGGCCCGATCGCTGTCGAGGAAAATGGCGGGACCGGGCGGCGCGGGGCGGGGCGAGACGTCCCCGGCTACGCCGGCGCGGCGAGCGCGGCCGCGAGTGCCACCCGCACCGGCTCGGGCGCGCGGAAGGCGGCGGCGACCGGCGTGGCGCGGCAGGCCGCGATCGCCGCGGCCGTGCCGGCCAGGACGCCGGCCTCGACCCCGGCGAGCGCACGGCCGTCGAGCAGGACGAGGCTGGCGCCGCCGTCCGCCCAGGCGGCCCAACGGCCGGAGCCGGGATCGAGGATCACGGCCGGGACGTGCGCCCGCCGGCAGAGCCAGAGAAAGCGGGCGGGCGCCACGAGCTCCGGGAGCTCGGGCTCGAGCACGAGCAGCGCCGCCGCGGGCGGCTCGGCGAGCGCCCGCTCGAGCTCCGCCTCGGGGCAGTCGCGTACCGTGCCGACCGGCAGCGGCGTCCCCCCGCCGAGCCCGATCAGGGCCGCGAGCGGTGCAGCCTCGAGCCGGCCGAGCTGGCCGAGCGGGACCAGGATCGAGCGTGGCCCGCCGGCGCGGGCGACGAGCCCGGCCACCGCCCAGGCGAGCGCCGCCGGCAGCGCGGCGGCGAGGAGGGCCGCCTCGGCCTCGAGGCGCTCGGCCAGGGCCGTCGCGAGGTCCGTACCGGTCGTGTCCGCCACCCCTTCCATCGTGGTCGCCGCAGTGTCGATCGCGGCGGCAGCGTATCGGCGCGCGCGGCCCGGGTCGAGCCGGCGACTTGCGGCCGGTCGCGGCGTCCCCTATCTGGGGGCGGCCCGTTCGCGGAGGGGTGCCGGAGCGGTCGAACGGGGCGGTCTCGAAAACCGTTGTACCCGGCGACGGGTACCGAGGGTTCGAATCCCTCCCCCTCCGCCAGCGGTCCCATCGGCTCTCCTTCGCAACGGATATCCTCGACGCCGACGGCGGGCAGATCCGCGTTCGCCGCCGTGACCGGATCCTGGTCCGGGCGCGGTGGCGTGGGGCCGGCGCGTGCCTATCCGCCCGTCCGGTGCGGATACTTCTACCCGGTGCCGCCGTCGCGGCGTCCCCGGCGAGACCGGCCGAACCGGCGCTCGCGCTCTCCCGCACCGCATCGTCGTTCGCAGACCGTCGCCGCGGCGAGCGACCCGCGCGAGGGCTCGGAGCTCGCCGCGGAGCGCCCGACGAGCGGCGGGTCGGCACGCCGGACCACAGGGTCCAGCGACCATCGACGACCGAGCGGCGGGCGAAGCTCGCTCGGCTCGATCGAGCGACCGGTGCAGGGATATCGGCCGTTCGTCTCTTCTCGCCGCGCCGCGACCATCGTGGTCGGAACATCGCCCCGGGCGGTCTCCCGAGAAACCGCAAGGAAGTGAAGGACCGTCCCGAGTTCGTGCAACGGGTTGCCGGCACGGACCCGAGAGGGCCGCAGCGCCGTCGCGGCGTCGATGAACGCGGTGCGGTCCGGACCGACGTCGATCCGTTCGATCGCGCGACGGTTTCCCCTATCGCCGAGCGAGACGGAAGAGCAGGGAGGTGCGAACGGCAGGAGGCCTCGATCGCCCGGTTCGCGGGACCCGGGAGGGATGCGGACAGCGTCCCGGTGCCGATGGATCTCCTCGAGGCGCCTGCCCGCAACGAAGCCGACGCGTCGGATCGCGACCCTCCTCGCCGGGCATCGGGTTCGGCGCCCGGGGGCGGGGACGGAACCGCGGGCAGAGCGCGTCCTTCTCGACATCGTGCTTCGGGTGAACGGACCTGCCGTGGCGCGGTCCGGCGAACCCGACAGCGATCGCAGGCCTATCGCCGTCGTCACGGTCCGGAACACCCACAAGGAAGGCCGGGTCGAACCCGCGACGTTCGCGATCCGTGCCGTTCCGTTCGACGAGAAAAATCTTGGCGACGAGTGTCCCTAGGCACCTACGCGTCTTCGTTCTTCCGCGATGCTCGAAATTGCGAGAGGAGCGCGCTTCTCCCGATCGTTCGAAATCCGCACGAGGCCTCGGCGGAGGAGTAGCGCCGCACTCGGCCCGAGCCGGGGCCGACCTTGGCGGGCCGGGGCCCGAGCGAGGAGGGAGCTCGGCCCGATCGGTGCCCGGTGCGCCCGTGCGGTAGGCGGGGCGGCGAACCGCCCCGCGAGTTGCCGGAGCCGGTGCGGGTCGGACGTCGCGAAGGCCGAGCGTGGCGTCTCGGGCGCGGCGCACGCGGCCGTGCCGAGGCGGCGTCCAGAGCTCGGTCGCGGCCGACCGAACCGCCCTCCACCGCGAGGCACCGCGTCCGGCGCGACCGTCGTTCCAGCCACCTCGGCGGCGCGCGATCGTCGAGGATCGAAACGATGAGGTCGGGACCGCGACGGCCGAGAGGAGGCGGCGGCGAACGACTGCGGCGCCGACGCCGTCCCGCTCGGCGCGGTCGGTGATCGAACGCGCCTTTCCGCGCTCGATGCGGCGCCGCCTGCGGTGCGCACGGAACAGCGCGTTCGCATCTCGAGCCCTCCCGAGGCGCGGCGTCGGGCGAGGCCCGCCGGGAGCCGCGCCGGCGGTGGACGCAGCAGGGCGGCCCCACCGGTCGACAGCGTCCGTGCCCGTGCTCCGGGTTTCGCACGGTCCCGCGGCGGTGGCCTCGCACCCGCTCGACCCTCGCTGCGGAGGCTCCGTCGAGGACGAAACGGATGCCGCTCTCCCGGCTCGCCGGGATCGGGTCCGCTGCGTCGTCGGGGCGATCCCCGATGCGGTCGAGGGCGTCCGGGTGGCGAGGGCGCCGAGCGAGGTCGAGAAGACGCGGCGGCGAATCGCGGAGGTCCCGCCGCGGCATCCTTCCGAGCTCCGCCAGGCCGCCGAGCTGCCCCGCATCGCGCGGGCAGGCCGCGCTTCGGTGCTCGACCGCTTCGCCGCCGAACGGGTGCCGCTACGGGTTCTGGTCGCCGTGGCACCTGGTCGAACCTCGACATCGCATCGAGCGCATGCGTGCCGTGTGCGATTTCGCTTCCGTCGGTGTCCCCGGCGATTTCGTGACCGGGGCGACGCCGGTCGAGGGGATCCGACCCGAGACGTGGCGGGCTCGACCGTTCCGCCGGAGCCTCGCGACAGGCCGGAGGAAGTGTGCGCCCTTCTCCGCGTATTCGTACCGATCGAGCGGGCCGGCGGCGGGCCCGGTGGGGCCGAGCTCGCGATCGCCGACGCGTTCGAGGCCGGGCGGCGGGTGGAGGGGGCGCGCGCCGCGAACCCGCGGCCGCGGATCCTCGCCCGGGCCGAGAACGAGGCCGGCCGACGCCGTCTCCTCGCGCTCGGTGCGGAGGCGGTCGTCCTTCCCGAGGACGAGCTGGCCCGAGGAAGAGCCGGCCCGAGGAAGAGCCGGCCCGCGTGCCGGTCGAGCGGGTCTTCGCCGACCCGTTCCCCGTGGTAGACCGCGCGGCGGTGGAACGCGCCCCTGGATCGCGGCCCGGCCCCTCGCCGGGCTCGGCCGAGGCCGAAGCGGGCGAGCGGCGTCGTGCCGCCCCGACACGGGGTCGACGTGCCCGGCTCGGATCTCGTTCGAGCGGTGGCGGTCCGAGGCCTCCGGCGACCGCCGGGACCACTGCGCAGGGGCAGGGCGGCACCGGCGCCCCCTGCCGGTTCGCCGCGAACCACGACGCCTCGCCGGGCGGCACCCGGATCCGCTGCTCGGTGAGGGCCTTCGCGAGGCCCGCTCGCGCACGGGCTTAACGCTCCGTTAACCAGGCGCCGCTAGGCTCGCGTCGGCGATGCGGAGGCGAGCATGCTCCTGGCCGTTCTCGTCGCGTGTCTTCTCGCGGCCGTGACCTTCCGGGTGGCGCGGCGGGCGACACGCGTCCCCGGCCGTGCGGCCGGGCTCCGCGCGACGCCGCTCGGACTGTCGCGCCTCGAGACCGTCGAGCGGGGAACGTCGACCGGGCCCGATCCGCCCGGGACGGGGCCCCTCCGCGCGGCCGCAGCCGGGCCGGCCGGCGTCGCGGAGCGAGCGCGCGACGCGCCGGGGCGCGCATGGCCTCGAGGGCCGGGGGAAGGAGGAGGGGGTGCGCCGGTCGACCCT
>DAIOUO010000298.1:0-4533 GCA_036759485.1 Geminicoccaceae bacterium
CGCCGCCGCGCTCAGCGCGGGGCGGAGGCGCGCGCGCCGCCGCGGGCGAGGAGCGTGCGGGCCTGCTCGTTGCCCTCGGCAGCGGCCGCCTCGCACAGGAGCCGGGCACGCGCCGGGTCCTTGGCGGTGCCGATGCCCCACCAGTAGCGGGCACAGAGCTCGGCCTTGGCGGCCGTCAGGCCGTCGGCCGCGGCCGCCTCGAGCAACCGCACCGCCTCTTCGCGGTCGCCCGGCTGGGCCCGTTCGGAGAGTGCTCGGGCGAGCTGGAAGCGTCGCTTGGCCGAGCCGGGCTCGAAGGCGAGCGCGGTGCGGCAGTCCGCGATCACCTCGGCGAGCGCGGTGCCGGCCTCGCCCTTCCGTGTTCCGGGCACCACCCCGCGATCGCAGGGCCGGGTGTCGCCGGCCGGCCGTATCGGCGGAGGCTCGAGGGGCCGCACCGCCGTCGCGCGCCCGCCGGCATCCGCTCGGGCCTCGGCCAAACGCTGCTCGATCGCCTTCGGATCGAGGGCGCCGATCGGTTGGCCTGCCGACAGGCGCAGGCCGACATAGGTCGAGGCGTAGTCGCGCGTCAGCCGTCGGATCGTCGCCGCCACCGCCTCCAGGGCCTGCAGCCGGGCCTCGGGGGTCGAAGCCGTCTCGGCCGTGCCGAGCGCGGCGAGCGCCTCTCGCAGCAACGCCGTCGCCTCGGCCCGCTCGTCGGCGAGGCCGCTCGCGCCAGTCGCCGATAAAGCGAGCAAGAGCATCGCTATAGATAACAACCGGCGCATCGGGCGTCCTCCTCTTTCCCCCTACGCCACTCTATTGAAAATCCCCGCACCTTTCCAGCAGAGACCGACCTCGCGCCGGTTGCACCGGCGGATCGGCTCGGGCAGAAACGTGCCCACTGGTAGGATGGGGAGGAACGATGCGACGGCGGGCGATCCTGGGGCTCGCGGCGGCGGCCCTGGTTCTGGGCGGAGCGTTGCCGGGTGACGGCCGAGGGGCCCGGGCGGCGGGCGAAGTCGAGCGGGCCAACCGGGACACGGTCGGCATCGTCTCGGGCAGCGTGCACGGCACCTACGCCCGCTTCGCCCAGGACCTCTCCGATGCGCTCGATGCACCGGGCGAGCTCCGGGTCGTGGCGATGCTCGGCAAAGGGGCCGTCCAGAATCTCGCCGACCTCCTCTACCTGCGCAACGTCGACGTCGCGATCGTGCAGTCCGACGTTCTGCGCTTCCTGCGGGAAGACAAGGTTTTCCCCGGCATCGAGAGCAAGGTCCGCTACGTCGCCCGGCTCTACGACGAAGAGGTCCACGTCCTGGCTCGGCCGGAGATCACGAGCATCAAGGACCTCGCCGGCCGCCGGGTGAACACGGGCCCCAAGGGCTCCGGTACGGCGATGACCGCGAAGATCCTGTTCGACGCCGAAGACATCCCGATCGAGCCCTTGAACCTTTCGAACTCCGAGGCGCTCGCCGCGCTCAAGGCCGGCAGCGTCGCCGCGGCCGTCTTCGTGGTCGGCAAGCCCGCGACCTATTTCCGCGAGATCAGCGGCGAGCACGGCCTGCATTTCCTGCCCCTCGAGCTGAGCAAGGGGCTCGAAGACACTTATCTCGACGCCGAGCTCCGCTCGACCGACTATCCGAACCTGATCCCCGAGGGCGAGCGGGTGCCGACCATCGCGGTGGGTGCGGTCATGGCGGTCTACAACTGGAAGCCGGGGACCAGCCGACACGACCGGGTGGTGCGTTTCGTCCGCCGGATGCTCGATTCCCTACCGCTCCTGCAGACCGACGCCTATCATCCCAAGTGGCGGGCCGTGGACCCGCGGGCGACGGTGCCGGGTTGGCAGCGCTTCGAGGTGGTCGAGCAGTGGCTCGCCGGCAATTGAGGGCTGCGAGCGCGCTCTCTTTCCTCCCCCTCCTCGTGCTCCTCGCCTTCGGCGGCGCCGGCGCCGCCGAAGGCGATCCGGCCAGAGGGCGGGCGCTCGCGATCGCCCTCTGCAGTCGTTGCCACGCGGTCGAGGCCACGGGCGCGAGCCCTCTGCCCGCAGCCCCTCCCTTCCGCACCCTCGAGGAACGCTACCCGATCGAGAGCCTCGCGGAGGGACTGGCCGAGGGTCTCGTCACGGGCCACGCCTCGATGCCGGAGGTGCATTTCGAGCCCGAGGCGATCGCCGACTTCCTGGCCTTTCTGCGCGGCTTGCAGGCGCCACCCGGCAGCCGGCGCTGAGCGCCCGCCGTCGAGGGACCGCCGCGCGGCTCGGAACGCTCAGCGCCCGCCACTCACGTTGAAAATCGTGGCCGCCACGTAGCTCGCCTTGTCGGAGAGCAACCAGACGACCGCCTCGGCCACCTCCTCGGGTCGACCGGCGCGGCCGAGCGGGACGGTCGGGCCGAAGCGCTGGATCCGCTCCGGTACCCCGGTGTCGCGCTGCATGTCGGTGTCGATCAGGCCCGGCCGGACACCGTTCACCCGAATCCCCTCGTGGGCGACCTCCTTGCCGAGCCCCTCCGTCAGCACGTCGATCCCCGCCTTGGCCGCGGCGTAGGGGACGAAGCCGCCCGCTCCCTTGAGCTCGGGTGCCATCGAGGAGACGTTGACGATCACCCCGCCACGGCCGCCGCGCGAGCGGGCCATCCGACGGACCGCCTCGCGGTTGCAGACGATGTGGGCGACGAGGTCGGTCTCGACGATACGGCGAATCTCGTCGGGCGGAATGTCGACCAGGGGTGCCGCGCGGTGGATCACGCCGGCGTTGCTGACCAACGCCTCGACATAGCCGAGCTCGGCCGCGGTCCGCTCGAACAGGGCGCACACTTGGCGCGGATCGGTGATGTCGCAGGCGAGCGCGATCGCCCGCCGGCCGAGTGCCCGGACGTCCTCGGCCACTCGGGCCGCCGCCTCCGCCCGCTCGCGATAGGCGATCGCCACGTCCCAACCGTCGCGCGCCGCCAGCCGGCAGACCGCCGCGCCGATGCCGCGCGAGCCGCCGGTCACCAGAACCACCTTCCCCATACACTGCCCTCCGCGGATGGATGGTCCGGGTTACGCGGCCGTAAGAATGGCGGCAACCGGTCGTCCTGCCGCGGGCCCTCTCGACCCGCGCAGCCCCGGCGCCGAGCGCGGGGCTCAGTTGCGGCCGTAGCGATCCTCGAGCCGGACGATGTCGGCCTCGTCGAGCCGCTCGCCGTGCTGCACCTCGATCAGCTCGACCGGCTCGCTGCCCGGATTGGCGATCCGGTGCGCGGTGCCCACGGGGATGTCGACATGGCCGCCCGCGGCCACCTCGAAGCTGCGTTCGCCGAGCGTCACCCGCGCCGTGCCCGCGGCCACGAACCAGTGCTCGGCCCGATGCCGGTGGAGCTGCAGCGACAGGATCCCGCCCGGGGCCACGGTGATCCGCTTGACCGCGAAGCCGGGCCCCACGTCGAGGACCCGCCAGCGCCCCCAGGGCCGCTCGTCGCTGTCGCCCGGCCGATAGGTGATCTCGCTCATCCGTCCGGCTCCTCGCACTCGCTGCTCCGTTCGGGAGGGCCCCGATCCTGCCCGCCGAGGGTTACCGTCCCGTCAAGGCGGCCCTGCCCCGCTCGCGCCCCTGCCCCCCACCTCGGCCGCGCCGGGCGAAGGCCACGAGCTCGACCACGGTCTCGAGCGGCGGGTCCTCGCTCTCTCGCACTTCCGCCCCGGCCGAGAGCCGCAAGGAGCGGACGAGCAGGAGCGGCCGATTGGTCTCGATCGCATGCAGCACGCCGGCGAGTGCCCGCAGCCCGGCGCGCAGCTCGAGCCTGAGGCCGATCTCGAGGAAGGGCGGCGCGTCGGTCGGCTCCAGGACCTGAGCCGTGAGGAGCTCGCCGCCATTGGCGCGGACCGCGGCGCTCACGAGCCCCTGCAGCTCGGCCGCGGCGAGCGCCGGGGTGGCGGCGCGTACGAACAGAGCCTCGTCGCCGAGCGCCGATTCGAGCAGTCGCCGCTCGGCCAGGAGCTGCTCGCGCTCGGCGATTCGCTCGCGTAGCCCCGCGATGCGGTCCTCGAGGGCGGCCAGGCGCGCTTCTTGATAGGCGATCCAGCGCAGCGGCAGCCAGGCGAGCAGCCCCAGGCCGGCGAGCGCCGCGGCCAGCAGGCCGAGCGCCACGGCCCGCCGGAGCCCGGCCGGCAGCCGTCTCACGGTAGTCCTCCGCGCAGCCCGACCACCCGCGCCGCGAGCACGAACCGCTCGACCTCGCGCCGGCCGCCGCCCACCTCGACCGAGGTGCGGGCCGAAGGCGCCTGGAAGCGGACGTCCTCGAGGGCGCCGAGCGCCTCGAGCAGCGGCACGAGCGGGGCGGCGTCGGGCGCGTAGCCGGAAATGCGCAGCCGATCGCCCACGAGATCGAGGTCGCTCAAGAACGCCTCGTCCGGCAGGCTGCGGCTCAGCTCCTCGAGGAGTGCCAAGGCGGAGGGTGCGGTGGCGAGGCGACCGGCCAGGAGCCCGGCCTCGCGGCGCAAGGCCTCGAGTCGCTCGCGCAGCTCGCCGAGGTCGGCGCGCCGCGCCTCGAGGACCGCGGCGGCCCG
>DAIOUO010000299.1:0-4509 GCA_036759485.1 Geminicoccaceae bacterium
CGAGCAGTGAACGCGCCGCCGCCGCGGGCGGGGACGGGAGCACCTCCCGCGGCGACGGCGCGGGCGGCACAGCCGCCGCCTCGGAGGCGGCAGCGGCCCGAGGCTCGCGGTCTCGCGCCGGGGCCGCCCTCGGGCTCAGTTCTCCGGGATCGCGCGGAGCTGCTCGCCGACCGCCGCCGCTTCGGCCACCAGCGCCTCGCTCGCCGCCTTGAGGCGGGCGAGCTGCTCGTCGGCCACCGCCTTGAGCCGCGCTTCGATCGCGCTCACGCTCTCCGCCACCGGCCGGCGGTCGGCGATCTGCGCCTCGAGCCGGGCGAGCTCGTCGCGCGCCTCGGCGAGCCGTTGTTCGGTCTCGGCGAGCTCGGTTCGGGTCCGCGCGAGCGTCGCTTCGGTCTCGGCGAGCGTCTCGCGGACCCGGGCGAGCTCCGCCTCGACCGCCTGTTTGCGGCGGTCCGCCTCGGCCTGGTCCCGGCCCAGCCGCTCGAGGTCGCGGCGGCGGCCGGCCAGCCGCTCCTCGAGCTCGGCCAGCTCCTGGCGGCGCAGTGCCAGCGCCCGGCTCGTCTCGGCGAGTTGGGCCTCGACCTCGGCGCGCCGCTCGCCGATCGCCACGAGATCGCCGTGTGCTTGGCGTTCGGCTGCGAGCGTCTGCGAGACGCGGTTGAGCTGCTCGGTCGTCTGCTGCGCCTGGTTGCGCGCCTGCATCAGCTGATCGCGGAGCCGCATCTCGACCGCGGTCGCATCTTCCGCCTGGCGGCGCAGGCTCGCCCGCGCCGCCAGCCACAGAGCGAAGCCCAGGAGCGCGAGCAGGACGAGCCCGCCGGCCAGCCCGTAGGCGAGCGGCGGAAGTGCCAGCAGATCCTCGATCAACGGCGTCTCCCCCGACCCGGCGGGCGGAGATCGTTCGCCCCGCCTCGCCGACCGGAGCGCTCTCTAGCAGGATCCGGCGGCCTCCGGCGAGGCGCGAATCGTGGTTCGGCGCCGGCCGGCTCCGCCCCGATCTTCCCGGCCGAGCCGTTCACCGGATCTCAACCTCTCGGGCCTAGAAAGAGTGCCGGGCTCGGCCTTCGGAGCGTCGGATGGCGCAGGCTTTCCCCCCCGCGTACGGGCGAGGCGGGGCGATCGGTCGCTGCCCGCCGGGAGCGCCGAGCCGAGCGGGCCGCCCGGTGGTGCGCCGAACCTCGTTCTTCGCCGATCGTCACGGCTCGGCGGTGGTCGATTTCGCGATCCTCGGCCCCACCCTCGTGCTGTTGCTGATCGGCATCCTCGAGGCCGCCATGCTCATGCTCACCCAGATCCTCCTCCAGACCGCGGTCGGCGACGCCGCCCGCAGCGGGATCGTCGGCACGGGCCGCGACGGCCTGTCGCGCACGGAGCTCGTCCGCCGGGTGGCCGAGCGGGTCGGCGGCGCGCTGCTCCGGCCCGAGAATCTCCGCCTCGAGACGCTGGTCTACCCGAGCTTCGACAGCATCGGCCGGCCCGAGCCCTTCACCGACGTCAACGGCAACGGCACCCACGACGCCGGCGAGCCCTTCACCGACGTCAACGGCAACGGCAGCTGGGACACCGACATGGGTGCCAGCGGCCCGGGCGGACCCGGCGCCGTCGTCCTCTACCGCGTGCGCTACGAGTGGCGGCCCATGACGCCGCTCCTGCGCGGCCTCTTGCCCGGCGGTGGCGCCCTCGAGCTGCAGGCGAGCTATGCCGTGCGCAACGAACCGTTTCCCGGTGGCTGAGCCTCCGGTGGCCGAGACCCCGGCGCCCCGACCGGTGCGGCACGGCGGCGAGCCGATCCGCCGCCTGGGCGACGACCGGCGCGGCACGCTGCCGGTCGAGCTCGCGCTCGCGCTGCCGATCCTCGTCCTGCTGCTGATCGGCGGCGCCGACGTCACCTGGCTCTACATCGCCAACAACAAGGTCCAGCGGGCGGCGGCGGTGATCGCCGATCTCGCCGCCCGTACCGACGAGATCCACACGAGGGACGTCGACGACCTGTTCGAAGCGGCCCGCCAGGTCTCCGCTCCACTCGACTTCGCGGGCTCCGGTCGGGCTTTCGTCTCTTCTGTTGCCAACCTGTCCGGGATCGGTACCCGGGTCCGTTGGCAGCGGAGCACGAGCCCCGGCCTCGCGGTCTCGAGCCGGATCGGCAGTGCGGGCGGCAGCGCCGATCTCGGCGGGGTGCTCACCCTCGCCGAGGGCGAGGAGGTGATCGTCGGCGAGGTCTTCCTCGAGGTGGCACCCCTGTTCGGGCTGCTCGTGAGCGGCCCGCAGCGGCTCTATGTCCGGGCCCTCCAGCGACCGCGCTACGGTACCGTGGCCCTGGTCACCGACTGACCGGCGACCGAAGCCGCCCGACTCGTTCCCTCCCAGCCGCCGGAGCGCGCCGCGGGCCGGGCAGGACGGGCCTCAATTGCACGCCCGCTCGAACACCGTGCGATAGGCGTGGAGCCCGGCGGCGCCGCCGGTATGCAGGAACACGACGTTCGCACCCTCGGCGAAGAACCCCTTGCGGCAGAGGTCGATCAGCCCGGCCGCGGCCTTGCCGGTGTAGACCGGGTCGAGAAGGATCCCTTCGTGCCGGGCGAAGAGCCGGACCGCCTCGACCATCGCGGGCGTGGGGATCCCGTAGCCTTCGCCCACGTAATCGCAGTTCGCCACCACGGCCGAGCGCTCGATGCCGCCTTCGAGCCCGAGCTTCTCCGCCACCCGGCAGGCGAGGGCGTGGACGTTCGCCTCCTGCCGGTCCCTGGGCGCTCGCACGCCGATCCCGAGCACCGGGATCCGCGCGTTCATCGCCTCGAGGCCGGCCACGAGCCCGGCCTGGGTGCCGGCCGATCCGGTGGCGTGGACGATGTGGTCGATCACGAGCCCTTGCTCGTTGGCCTGGTGGACGAGCTCGAGCGCGCAGGCGACGTAGCCGAGCGCCCCCACCTCGTTCGAGCCGCCGCCCGGGATCGTGTAGGGCCGGCCGCCGGCCCGGCGGACCTCTTCGGCGACCGGCTCCATGGCCGCGTTCATGTCGGTGCCGCCCGGCAGCTCGCGCAGCTCGGCGCCGAACAGCCGGTCGAGCAGGACGTTGCCGTTCCTCAGATAGTCCGGATCGTCGGTCGCCACCCGGTGCTCGAGCAGGATGATGCAGCGCAGCCCGAGGCGAGCGGCGATCGCCGCCGTCTGGCGGCCGTGGTTGGTCTGCACCGCCCCCTGGGTGATCAGCGTGTCTGCCCCCTGCGCGAGCGCCTCGGCGGCCAGGAACTCGAGCTTCCGGGTCTTGTTGCCACCGGTCCCGAGCCCCGTGCAGTCGTCGCGCTTGATCCACAGGTTGGGGCCGCCCAGGAGCCGCGTCAGATTGGGCAGCGGCTCGAGCGGGGTGGGCAGATGCGCCACCTTCAGGCGCGGGAAGCGGGCGAGATGCATGCGGGCTCTCCTTCGCGGCCGGCCGGACCGGGGGCGGTCCGGGCGGTGGGCAGTGGCCGCTGCCGGCGGGCATAGGCGACGGTCGCGCGCGCCAGCGCGGCACTGCTGTCGACGAGCGGCACCGGGCAGTCGGCCGCGCCGAGCACGAGCGGCACCTCGGTACAACCGGCGATCACGAGTCGCGCACCGCGCCCGACCAGTGCCCGGGCGAGCCCGGCCGTCTCGGCGCGCACCGCCGCCCCCAGATCGCCCCCCTTGATCCGATAGAGCAGGTCCATGAAGCGGGCCTGCTCGGCTTCGTCGGGGACGATCGGCGGCCGGCCGATCGCCTCGAGCGCGCGCTCGTAGAGCCGCGCCCGTCGGCAGCCGCCCGCCGCGAGGACACCGCAGGGTGTGCCGGGCGGCACCGCGGCCGCCACCTCGGCCGCCGTCTCCTCGAGGATCGAGACGAAGGGGACGGCCACCGCGGCGCGGATCTCGGCCTCCCAGGCGTGCGCCGTGTTGCAGGCCATGATCAGGAAGTCCGCGCCGGCCGCCTCGAGCCTTCGGGCCATCGCCACCAGGGCCGGGGCGGGCGACGGGCCCGTGCCGTCCAGGGCCTCGTTCCGGTTCGGCACTTTCGGGTCGCAGTCGACGATCAGGTGCAGATGCTCCTGGTCGCTGCGGGCCCCGCTCTCGGCCAGGATCTTGTTCAGGAGATCGACCGTGGCGGCGGGTCCCATGCCGCCGAGCACGCCGACCACGAGCTCGCGCGGCGGGCTCATCCGACGGCGGTCACGGGCACGGCGCCGGTCCCGGGGCCGGCGGCGACCGCTCGGGCGAAGGCGGCGAGCCGATCCGCATCCAGCCGGCCGTCGCGGCGCACCCCGCTGCACACGTCGACGCCGAAGGGCCGCACCGCTCGGATCGCCGCCCCGACCGTCTCCGGCCGCAGGCCGCCCGCGAGGAAGACCGGCAGCCGCACCGCCTCGACGATCGTCCGCGCGAGCCGCCGGTCGTGTGGCCGCCCGGTCCCGCCGAGCTCGGGCGGATCGGCCGTCGGCCGCCCGCTGTCGAGCAGGAGCGCATCGGCCGCCGCGGCCGCTGCGCGCGCCACCT
>DAIOUO010000300.1:0-4508 GCA_036759485.1 Geminicoccaceae bacterium
GGTCTGGGAGGACGGCTTCGTGGGCCTCGATCTCGGGAGCTCGGCCGCGCAATCGGTGATCCTGATGGCGATCGTGGTGAGCTCGACCGTCCTGCAGTTCCGCTTCCTCGAGAAGCGGGTGCAGTACGCGGCTTAGTGCCCGTGGTCGAACGCGCACCGCTCCTCGACGCCCTCGCCCACCTCCTGCTCGTACTGAGCCTCGCGACCCTGTGCCTGCCGGTCTGGCTCGCGCTCGTGGCGGCTTCCCTGCCGCTCGAGGAGGCGGCCCGCGTGCCCTTGCCGCTCCTCCCCGGCGATCGACTACTCGAGAACCTCGCCGCGGCCTGGCAGCGGGCCGAGCTCGGCCGGGCACTCCTCAATTCCACGCTGATGGCGAGCGGGATCGCGGCCGGCAAGATCGCACTCGCGGTGCTCTCGGCCTTCGCGCTCGTCTATTTCCGCCTGCGGCTGCGCTGGCTCGCCTTTGGGGCGATCTTCGCCTCGCTCATGCTGCCGGTCGAGGTCCGCATCGTGCCCACTTACGAGGTCGTGGCCAACGTGCTGGTGCCGGTGTACGCGCTGGCCGGCTGGCTCGGGCTCGGCCCGGCGCTCGCGGCCGAAGGTGCCGGCACGGGCGCAAAGCTCAGCCTGCTCAATACCTATGCCGGGCTGATCCTGCCCTTGACCGCCTCGGCCACCGCGACCTTCCTGTTCCGGCAGGTGTTCTTGAGCCTGCCCGAAGAACTGACCGAGGCGGCGCTGGTCGACGGCTGCCGGCCTCTGGCCTTCCTGTGGTTCGTGCTCCTGCCGCTTTCCCGCACCAACATCGCCGCACTCTTCATCATCCTGTTCGTGTGGAGCTGGAACCAGTATCTCTGGCCCCTCCTCGTGGTAACCGACCCCGCTTACGACACCGCGGTCGTGGCGGTCACCCGCCTCATGCCGAGCATGGACGCTCTGCCCCGGTGGCACGAGACGATGGCGGCGGCCCTGCTCGCCACGGCGCCGCCCGTGCTCGTCGTCCTCGTGTTCCAGCGCGCCTTCGTCAAAGGCCTGATCGAGCAGGACCGCTGAGCGTTCGGGCGCGGCAGCTATAGGTCGGGCGCGGGCCGCGGCTCCGGCCGCGGCCGGCTGCGCCTCAGACCAGCACCATGCCTTCTTCCGAGATCGCCTCGTGCGGGCCGTCCTCCTCGGGGCTGAGCTTGATCTCGTTGTGGGCGGCCCCACCCGGGATCATCGGGTAGACGTTCTCCATCCGCTCGACCACGACGTCGACCAGGACCGGCTTGTCCGCGCGAAGCGCCGCGTCGATCACCGGGTCCAGCTCGTCGATCGTCGAGGCCCGCAGGCCCACCGCACCGAACGCCTCGGCGAGCTTCACGAAGTCGGGAAGCGCGTCCATGTAGCTCTCGGCGTGGCGTTGCCCGTGGAAGAAGTCCTGCCACTGCCGGACCATCCCCATGTAGCTGTTGTTGAGGATGAAGGTCTTGACCGGCAGGCGATACTGCATCGCCGTCGACATCTCCTGCATGTTCATCACGAACGAGGCGTCGCCGGAGATGCAGAGCACGGTGGCCTTGGGATGGGCGAGCTGGACGCCGATCGCCGCCGGAAAGCCGTAGCCCATCGTGCCGAGCCCGCCCGAGGTGAGCCAGCGCATGGGCTTGTCGAACTTGAAGTGCTGCGCCGCCCACATCTGGTGCTGTCCGACGTCGGTGGTGACGAAGACCTCGCGATCGCGGGTCGCTTCCCAGAGGCGCTTGATCGCCGTCTGCGGCTTGATCGCCTTGCCGTTCTGGCGGAAGCGCAGCGAGTCGACCTCCTGCCACTTCCTGATCTGTCGCCACCAGGGCTCGAGCCGGGTCGCCTCGACCTGGTTGGCGCGCCGGCGCCAGGCGTCGAGCATGGCGACGAGGGCGAGCTCGGCATCGCCCACGATCGGCACGTCGACGACGACGTTCTTGTTGATCGAGGAGGGGTCGATGTCGACGTGGATCTTCTTGGAGCGCGGCGAGAAGCCGTCGAGCCGGCCGGTCACCCGGTCGTCGAACCGGGCGCCGATGCAGACCATCAGATCGCACTCGTACATGGCCATGTTGGCCTCGTAGGTGCCGTGCATGCCGAGCATGCCGATGAACTGCGGATCGGAAGCCGGATAGGCGCCGAGGCCCATGAGGGTGAGGGTGACGGGCGCACCGCTCGCCCGGACGAGTTCGGTCAAGAGCACACAGGCCGCGGGGCCGGCGTTGATGACCCCGCCGCCCACGTAGAAGATCGGCCGCTGGGCGCGGGCCAAGAGCTCGATCGCCTCTTCGATCCGAGCGAGCTCGGGCTCGCGGCGTGGCGCGTAGCCCCGGGGCCGCACGCTCTCCGGCCCGACATAGGGGGCCTTGCCCATCTGGATGTTCTTGGGGAGGTCGACCACGACCGGTCCCGGCCGCCCCGAGCGGGCGACGTAGAACGCTTCGTGGAGGATTCGGGCCAGATCCTCCGCCCGCTTCACGAGATAGTTGTGCTTGGTACAGGGCCGGGTGATGCCGACCGTGTCGGCCTCCTGGAAGGCGTCGTTGCCGATCATGTGGGTCGGCACCTGGCCCGTCAGGCAGACGATCGGCACGCTGTCCATGAGCGCATCGGTGAGGCCGGTGACGGTGTTGGTGGCCCCGGGCCCGGAGGTCACGAGCACGACGCCGACCTTGCCGGTGGAGCGAGCGTAGCCCTCCGCGGCGTGCACCGCCGCCTGCTCGTGGCGGACCAGCACGTGGCGGATCCGGTCCTGCTGGAAGAGGGCGTCGTACAGCGGCAGCACGGCTCCGCCCGGATAGCCGAAGATCAGCTCGACACCCTGATCCTGGAGGGCCTTCACGATCACCTGCGCGCCCGTCGGCGCGGTGGTCGCGGCGGCGGAGGCGGTGGTGGTCGGCATGGGATGCTCCGTTGGCGTGGACGGCCCGAGATCGAGGCGCGTTCGTTACCTAGGAGCCGGCGGGCCGCCCGGTCAACGGCCGGCGCCGGCTTGACGGCTCCGGCCGGTCCTGGAACAGGCTCGCGGTCGCGCCCGCGGTCGGTCCGCGGGCGATCCGCGGAGCCCCGGGCATGAGCACGGATCGAACGGCGCGGCCGGTGCGCGGCACGCACGACCTCTTGGGCGAGGAGCTGCGCCGCCACCGGAAGGTGGCCGAGACCGGCCGGCGGATCGCGCTGCGCTGGGGCTACGAGGAGATCGTCACCCCGATTTTCGAGCACACCGAGGTTTTCGCTCGCTCGCTCGGCGACGTCTCCGACATCGTCACCAAGGAGATGTACACCTTCACCGACCGGGGTGGCGATTCCATCACGCTCAGGCCCGAGAACACCGCCGGGGTCTGCCGGGCGGTCATCACCCTGGGTCTCACCCAGAACCTGCCGCAGAAGCTCTTCTATTACGGCCCGATGTTCCGTTACGAGCGGCCACAGAAGGGTCGACTGCGTCAGTTCCACCAGATCGGCATCGAATGCATCGGGGCCCCCGAGCCCTTGGCCGATGCCGAGGTGATCGCCGCGGGTGCCCACATCCTCGAGGAGCTCGGCGTGCTCGAGGCCACCACCCTCGAGCTCAACAGTCTGGGCGACGCCGAAAGCCGCGCCCGCTACCGGGAGGCCCTGGTGCGCTATCTCGAGGGGCACCGGGCGCGGCTGTCCGCCGACAGCCTGCTGCGCCTCGAACGCAACCCCTTGCGGATCCTCGACAGCAAGGACGAGGGCGATCGCGCGGTGATCGCCGGTGCGCCACTGCTCGAGGAGCATCTGAACGAGGCGAGCCGGAGCTTCTTCGCCCGTGTCGAGGAGGCGCTCGCCCGCTTCGGCGTGCGCTGGAAACGCAACCCGCGCCTCGTGCGCGGCCTCGATTACTACACGCACACGGCCTTCGAGTTCACCACCGACCGGCTCGGTGCCCAGGGCGCGGTGATGGCCGGCGGCCGCTACGACGGCCTCGTCCGCACGCTCGGCGGGCCGGACGTGCCGGGAGTGGGCTGGGCCGCCGGCGTCGAGCGCCTGGCCCTGCTGCTGCCCGAGGCACCGCCGGCGCCGCGGCCGATCGCCATCG
Organism: Geminicoccaceae bacterium; assembly: GCA_036759485.1. Classification (GTDB taxonomy): domain Bacteria; phylum Pseudomonadota; class Alphaproteobacteria; order Geminicoccales; family Geminicoccaceae; genus JANXAZ01. Next base: position 4,067 of record DAIOUO010000300.1, read on the forward strand.
TGCCGATCGGCGAGGCGGCCGAGGCCGAGGCCCTGACGCTCGCCTGCGCGCTCCGCCGCGAGGGTCACGTCGTCGAGCTCGCCTTCAAGGGTCGGCCCGGTCAGCGCCTCAAGCGCGCCGACCGGCTCGGCGCGCGCCTCGCGCTCTCGCTCGGCGAGAGCGAGCTCGCCCGCGGTGTGGTGCGCCTGCGCGAGCTCGACACGGGCCGCGAGGAGGAGGTCGCGCGTACCGACCTCACGGCTCGCCTGCTGCCGCTGATCGTGACGATTTCGTGACCGATCTTTGACAGCGCGGCCGGCCGGCCCTAGCGTCGCGCGCCGCCGGGTTTCGGGCCGCCCGGCCGTCGCAGGACCAGCCCGGGGAGGGAATCGGGACGGAGCCGGCTCTGGCGATCGCGGGTGGCGTGGCGCTCCTGCTCTGGGGCGTGCGCATGGTCCGGACC
>DAIOUO010000301.1:0-4508 GCA_036759485.1 Geminicoccaceae bacterium
CTCTCCGGCCGGCCATGACGAGGAAAACGTCGCGGCCGCCCCCTCTCTTCGCGTCATGGCCGGGGCCTCTTCACCCGTCATGGCCGGGCACCGCCCCGGCCATCCAGCCTCTTCTCCTTCGTCGTCCTCGTCCCCGACCCCGCACGAAATTTTTCGAAACGAACCCGAGCCCACCCTGCCGATCGCCGCGCGGCCGGAAATCACGCCGGTGTCCGGCGCGGTCGTGACCGACCGAGATGCCGGGCCTCCGGCCGCCGGTCGCACGCAGCGGGCCGAGTGCGGAGGGCTTCCCCGATCCGCCCGGAGCGTGTTTCCGGCTCGCGACCACCGACCCGAACGAGAGTGCGCATGACCCTGATCCTCGGCCTCAACGCCTATCACGCCGACAGTTCGGCCTGCCTTTTGCGCGACGGGTTGCTCGTCGCCGCCGCCGAGGAGGAGCGCTTCCGCCGGATCAAGCACTGGGCCGGGCTGCGGCGTTAGTGCAGGAAGCTTCCGTGCTGTTCGAAGACGACCAGTCAGCGGAAAAGGTCGTGAACAGGGACATGCCCCTTGTCCGCTACCAGGATTTGGCGTCTTTCCGCCTCCCTCCCGGCTTCCACGGCCGGCCGGCTTGGTTCGTGCAGCTGTGGTGGATCGTGCAGGCGACGCTGTTCGCCTGGAGCCCCCAGATCGCCTATGGCTGGCGTCGTTTTCTGCTGCGGCTGTTCGGGGCGCGCATCGGTCGTGGCGTCCTGATCCGCCCTTCTGTCCGCTGCATCTATCCTTGGCGGCTCGAGATCGGCGATCGCTCCTGGATCGGCGAGCACGTCGACCTCTACACGCTCGCCCCGATCACCATCGGCCGCGACGTCGTCGTCTCGCAGCGCTCGTTCCTGTGCGCGGGCGGCCACGACATGACGCGCCCCACCTTCGATACCACGAGCGCACCGATCACGATCGAGGACGAGGTCTGGATCGCCGCCGATGTGTTCGTGGCCCCCGGTGTCACGATCCGCCGGGGTGCCGTGATCGCGGCACGCAGCACCCTGCTGCACGATGCGCGCGACGGGTGGCTGCACGCCGGCTCGCCGGCTAGGGCGGTCCGGCCTCGCCTGCCGTCGGGTCGTTCGCCGTGAAAAGGCTCCTTCTGCTTGTCCTGGGGCTGACGTTCGCCGGCTCGCTCGGGCTGGAAGCGTTCGCCCGGTTGGTGCTCGGGCTCGGGGATCCGCCCCTGACCGTTCTCGACAGCGACCTCGAGTATCGCTTCGCGCCGAACCAAGACGTCCGCCGGTTCGGCAACCGCGTCGTCTACAACCAGTGGTCGATGCGCTCCGAGCCGATCGGAGCCTCGAAAAGCGATCCGAACGAGCTGCGCGTCTTGGTCCTGGGCGATTCCGTCATCAATGGTGGCGCCTTGACCGACCAGTCGCGGCTCGCGACGACCCTCGCAGAACGGCAGCTCTCGATCGGAGGGCGCCCGTCTCGGGTGTTGAACGTCAGCGCCGGATCCTGGGGCCCGGAGAATCAGTTGGCCTATGTCCGAAAGTTCGGCCTGTTCGATGCCGACGTCGTCATCCTCGTCGTGAGCACCCACGACATGGCCGACGTGATGACCTTTCCGGCCGATCTCGGCCCCGCTTTCCCGACGGAACGACCGCTCCTGGCTACGAGCGAGCTGCTGACCCGCTACCTCCCGCGCTACCTGCCCATCTTCACGGGCTCGTCACTGCCCGCGGTCGACACGCTCTTGATCGCGAGCGCGCCGACGACGGAAGCGATCGCCCGCTCGCGGCTGGCGCTTCGTGAACTCGTGGCCTGGGCCCGCGACGCAGGAGCCAGGGTGTACGTCGTGCATCATCCGGAACGAGAGGAGGCCGTTCCATCCGAAGAGCCCTTGTTCATGACCCTGCGCGATGAAGTCTCGGTGGCGGGACTGCCGTTCCTCACGACAGCCGAGTTATTGGGGCCGGTCGGCTCGCGAGGCGCGTTCTATCGCGATCCGATCCACATCAACGAAAGAGGCCAAGAGCTGTATGCTGGCGTCATCCTGTGTCTGGTCTCCTTGCATTCGGAGGGGGACGCATCGTCCTGTACCGTCAAGAGAAAAACGTCTTAGTTGATCAATATGGCCGACCTTCTTCAACAATCAGGATTGCGTGATGGGCAACCCCTATCTCAATACGGATGTTTGTTGTTACAATGTCTGGCCTCAACGCCTCGCCGACCCTCGTCACTGCCCCAACAGCTCCTCCATCGCACCGCGGAACGGCCGGAAGACGAAGCGCACCTCGTGCCGGCCGGGCGGCACCGCCACCGCCCGGAAGAGCAGGTCGGCGCGCAGGATCGGCACCGGCTCCCCGTTCCGTTCGGCCCGCCACCACGGATGCCAGGCGTCGTGGAGCACGAGGAAACCGCCGTCCGGCGCCTCGACCTCGGCCAGGAGTTCGGCGTTGCGCTCGGCGAGGATCCGCACCCGACCCGGCCGCGCCTCGCTCGGTGGTTCGAAGGGCGGCGGTGCTTCGAGCAGGACGGTGGTTCGCCGGTCGACCGCGGGCCAGGCACCTCCCTCCAGGACGGCCCCGACGTCGAGCGCTTTCCAAGAGGTCGCGAGCGAGAGTCGCGGCAGAGCCCCGGGGTTCTCGTACACGAACGCCGTCTCGGTGCGCGCGAGGAGCGGCAGGGGCTCGGCCAGGAGCCGCGGGTCGAGGCGCTCGATCGGTACCGGCGTGGCGATCCAGCGCAGACCCAGGAGGTCGGCGAGCGGCGAGCGCCAGGAGGGGAAGGCCGGAGTGAACCGGCGCTGCTCGGGCACGGCGATCGTGTCCTCCGCCCCCACGGCCGCCACGTAGCGGGCGGGGCGGACCGGATTGTGGCCGAGCGTGTGCTCGAGCCCGCGCACGAGGGGGGCGTTCGGCCAGGCATAGCCCAGGCCCACGAGCTCGATCCGGCGCGCCTCCTCGGCCGGGACCGCGCCCGCGAGCCGGGCCAAGAGGTCGAGCGTCGGCTCGGGCGCCACGGGGTCGAGGACCGACCAGTCGACCTCGCCCCGAACCGGCAGACCCGTCGCCCCGTTCGGGCCGTTGTTGCGGGCGAGATCGAGGGCCGCGAGCAGCACGAGCCCGATCGCCAACGACGGTCGCCGAGCGGCGGGCGCCCGCAGGATCGCGACCAGAAGCCCGCCCGCGAGCGCGAGCCAGACCCCCGCCTCGACCAGCGCCGGGCCCGCTTGCGGGAGCCGGTCGCGGGCGAGTGCCAGGAGCACGGCCGCGGCGAGCCCGGTGACGGCGGTCGCCGCGGCGCGCGGCGCAGCACCGGCCGGCGGCTCCTCGCGCAGGAGCCGGTCGAGCGCGCGGCCGGCCGAGAGCGCCAGCAGCGGAACGAGCAGGAAGGCGGCATCCGCCGGTCTTCGGTAGAGTGCGACCCCGGGCAGGAGTTTCCAGGCGAGCGCGAAGAGGGGCGTGTACCAGCCGAGCGCGTAGAGCAGCACGAGGCCCGTGGCGAGGAGCAGGAACGGGCCGTCCGGGGCCCGGGCGAGCCGGGCTGCCGTCGCGGCGAGCAGGAGAAGGGCCGGGGCGCCCATGTAGAGCACCCCCATGTTCTGAGCAACGAAGAGGCCCGTGTCCGGCCAGGCGAAGGAGGGCGGCCCCCAGAAGTCGGCCATCGGCCCGCCCGAGCCGAACAGATGCGGGCTCCAGAGCGTGAGCAGGAGGGCCGGGTGGAGCGAGCCGCGCCCGGCGCCCTCGAGATCGATCAGGGGCCGGTTCGAGCGGGCGGCCTCGAGCGCGGTGAGCACGATCGGCGGGGCCACGAGGAGCGCGGCGGTCACGGCACCGAGCGCGAGCGGGGCGAGCGAGCGACGGACCGCGCCGAGCCGATCCGGCGCCTCGAGCCAGCGGGCGAGCACGAAGCCGGCCGCCGAATAGCCGCCGAGCAGTGCCACCTGGTCGCGCCCCGCGAGCAGCATCGCTGCCAGGACACCCGACGCCACGCCCGCTTTCCACGCGCCGCGCTCGACGGTCCGATCCAGCGCCAGGAGGAGCCAGGGCAGCACCGCGAGCGAGTGGAGCGGGCCCACATGCTGCAGCCGCCAGGCGACCGGGCCGCCGGCGAGAAAGCAGAGCCCGGCGAGGAGGGCGGCGAGCGGGTGCAGCCCGCGGGCGAACGACCAGGCGAGCACGCCCACCCCGCCCAGGAGTGGCAGGCCGAGGATCGCGGCATCGAAGGTCCGGAAGTCGGGCTCGGGGACGAGGACGGCCCAGAGCAGGAAATAGGGCTGGAAGAGGAAGGATTGCGGGTCGGCGACATGGGCGAGCCCGGCGAAGAGCTCGGGCATCCAGAACGGGCTCTCGCCCGTGGCCAGCGATCGGGCGAGGAAGTGGAAATGCGGCCAGAACTGGGACTTGGCGTCCCAGGGAACGCCGACCTCGGCCGAAAGCCAAGGCCGGGCGTAGAGCAGCCAGCCCGCCACCAGAGCGGCCAGAGCGAGGACCTGGTCGCGGAGCGGGGCGGGGCGGTCGATCGGGGGG
>DAIOUO010000302.1:0-4499 GCA_036759485.1 Geminicoccaceae bacterium
CTCCTTGGAGAGCCCGGTCCGGACGTCGGCCACGACGCCGCGGCTCGCGAAGACCTCGAGGGCGGCGGGGCTCAGCTCGTCGGCGATCAGCACACGCGGCAACGTCGTCTCTCCCCGCAGTTCAGGCGTCCGCCGGGCGGCCGGCGACGGTCTCGAGTGCGAAACGCAACCAAGGGGCGAGCGCCTCGAGATCGGCCGTCTCGACCGTGGCACCACACCAGATCCGCAGCCCGGCCGGCGCGTCGCGATAGGCCCCGATGTCGTACGCGACCTTCTCCTCCGCGAGGAGTTTCGTGATCGCCCCGACGATCTTCCGCCGCCCTTCCTCGTCGAGCGGAGCGACCGCGGGATGGTCGATCGTCAGACACACCGAGGTCGGCGAGCGGATCTCGGGCCGGCGGGCGAGGAAGTCGAAACCGCGCCTCTCCTCGACCAGGCGCTCGAGCACCGCGAGATTGCGCCGGCAGCGCTCGGCGAGCGCCGGCAGACCGCCGATCGCCTCGGCCCAGCGGAGCCCGTCGAGGGCGTCCTCGACCGCCAGCATGGAGGGCGTGTTGATCGTCTCGCCCTTGAAGATCCCTTCCGCGAGCTTGCCCTTGCTCGCGAGCCGGAAGACCTTCGGCACGGGCCAGGGCGGGCGCCGGCTCGAGAGCCGCTCGACCGCGCGCGGCGAGAGGACCAGCATACCGTGCTGCGCCTCGCCACCGAGCACCTTCTGCCAGGACCAGGTGACGACGTCGAGCTTCCGCCAGGGCAACTCCATGGCGAAGGCCGCGGAGGTCGCATCGCACAGGGTGAGCCCCCGTCGATCCTCGGCGATCCACTCGCCGTCCGGCACGCGCACGCCCGAAGTCGTGCCGTTCCAGCAGAAAACCACGTCGCGGTCGAAATCGACGGCCCCGAGATCGGGCAACTCGCCATAGGGCGCCCGCAGCGCCCGCACATCGGCGAGCCGCAGCTCCGTCTCGATGTCCTGTAGCCACCCCTCGCCGAAACTCTCGAAGGCGAGGCAATCGACGCCGCGGTCGCCCAGGAGCGACCACATCGCCGCTTCGAAGGCACCGGTGTCCGAGCCCGGCAGGATGCCGATCCGATAGTCGGCCGGGATGCCGAGGACCCGCCGCGAGCGCTCGCAGATCTCGACGAGTTTCGCCTTGGCCTCGCTCGCGCGATGCGAACGCCCGACCAGGGCACCTTCGAGCACGGAGGTGGTCCACCCCGGCCGCTTGGCCGTCGGCCCGGAGCCGAAACAGGGATTGGCGGGCCTGATCGAAGGTTCGCGCATGCGGGCCGTTCCTGGAACGCGGGCGGGCGGACGCTAGGCGAGCCTTCGCTGCGCTGCAACAGAACCGGTGTCGCAGCTCCCCGCGCCGTCCGAGGCCGGCATCCGCCCGATCGGGCCGGGGCGGCGGGCCGCGGACGGTTCGCCGCTTCGAGCCGGCCCGCGCGACCGGCGCCCCTGCACGGTCGACCGGCCCCCGGGTGGCTCGCCGTTCGGCGAGCGGCCGGACCCGCGTGCGGGTTCGATGGCCGGTCCCCCGCCCGGCCGGTCCGCCGGTCTCCCTCGCGCGATCGCGGGACCTCCCGAGGGGCCCGGCTTCCGGGGCCGGCCGCGCCCGGCGATCGCCTCCACCCGCCGCACCGTCGAAGCCCCGTGGGTCGCCGGCCCGTGTCGCCGTCGGGTCCGGGCGGAGCCGCTCCGCTCCCGCATGGAAGCCTCCCCCCGAACGAGGCTGGCCGGCTTCGCGGAGGCCGGCTAGCGGAGCACCGAGGCGCAGCCCCGCAGCGGGCCGCCCGGGGGGAGTGCGGACATGGCGGTGCGGCGCAACGAGGCTCTCGCGAAACTCCGGGCCGGGCGGCCGATCTTCGGCCCGGCGCTGATCTACGGCTCGGCCGATCTCGCCGAGCAGGTGGCGCATCTGGGCTTCGACTTCGTCTGGCTCGACTGGCAGCACGGCGAGAACGACGAGGCCACCCTCAAGAGCCAGATCGCCCGGTTCCGCGGCCTTCCGACGATCCCTCTGCCGCGTGTGCGCTGGAACGATCCGGGCCTGATCGGCCGGACGCTCGACATGGGCGCCATGGGGGTGATCGTGCCCCTGATCGAGACCCCCGAGGAGGCCGAGGCCGCCGTGCGCGCCGCCTTCTACCCGCCCAAGGGGCGGCGCTCGGGAGGCGGGGTGCGGCTGGGCTTCCTCGCCGATTCGGAAGCCGAGTATCTGCGGCGGGGCTCGGAGGAGATCATGCTCGTCGTCATGGTCGAGAGCGAGACCGCGATCGGCCGGATCGATGCGATCATGCGGGTTCCCGGGATCGATGTCGTCCTGATCGGCCCGAACGATCTGATGCTCGACCTCGAATCCCGCGGCAAGGGAGCCACCGAGCACGAACGGCTCTGCCTCGAGGTCGCGCGCGCGAGCCGGGCCACCGGTGTCGCGGCGGGCTATGTCTGCGGCTCGGCCGAGATCGCCCGGCGGCGGCTCGAGCAGGGCTTCCGCTTCATCAATTGGGGCCTCGACCATCACTGCGTCGTCGAGGGTCTGGGTAACGTGCTCGCCACCTGCCGGAGCTGGACCGCGGGGTGAGCCGCACGCCCGCTGCGCGCGTCGACCGCCGCACCCCGCCGCGACCCCACGCAGGAGCGCCGGGGCCGCAGCGGGCGAGGCCACGGCGCAGCGGCGCAGCCGTGCCGCGCGCGGAACCGTCGTCGACAGCGGAACCGACGCGCAGAAGAGGCAGAAGAGGAGAAGGATCGCGAGCACGCTCCTGGGGCCCGTCCCCGGTCGTCGACCCGCGAAGGTCTCGCACGAAAAGGTTGAGAAAGCGTCAACCGCGGTCCTGCGTCTCGACGCCCGACGTCGGCGAACCGGGCTCGCCGCCAGGGCCCGACCGGCTCGCGCCCCGGCAGGGCGTCTGCTACGCGACCGCTCGGCACCGGACGGCGTGGCGGCGGCCGTCGGTCCCCTCGGCCGGGATCGCCACCGAGGCCCGGCCGCATGCGGAGGAGCGTTTTGAAGGCGGAAGCGGCGGCCCTCGAGGCGCGGCTGCTCGCGGCACTCGAGGCATCCGGCCGACACCCGGACGGGCTCGGAGCCGCCGACCTCGCCACGATCGATGCCCTGCATCTGGGCGGAGCCGCGGCGAGTGCGGTGTTGCTCGACCGGCTGCCGCTTCGCGCGGGCCTCGCGGTCCTGGACGTCGGCTGCGGCTCGGGCGGCGTCGCCCGGCTCCTGGCCGCGCGGGGCAGCGGCCTCGTGCTCGGGATCGACCGCGATCCGCTCCTGCTCGCCCTCGCCCGCAGGCTCGCCGCACGGGTCGGCCTCGCGCACCGTGCGGTCTTCCTGCGGGCCGACGCTCTCGCCCTGCCCTTCCCGGACCACGCCTTCGACGGTGCGGTGAGCCTCCATCTTTCGATGGCGGTGGCCCGGAAGCGGGCGCTCCGGGCCGAGGCCTTCCGGGTGATCCGCCCGGGCGGCTTCTTCGGCCTCTACGACGCGACCGCCGGCCCGGCGGGCCCACCGCTTCTCTATCCCACCCCCTGGGCGGAGACGGCGGCGACGAGCTTCGTGGAGAGCCCGGCCGAGACCCGCGCGGAGCTCGAGCGGGTGGGGTTTCGGGTCGAGGCCGAGCTCGACCTCACAGAGCTCGCCCGCGAGGGGCTCCGTCGGCTGCGCGCCCGGCTGGCCGAGGCGGCCGATCCGGCCCTCCTGCCGGGCCCGCATCTGCTCATGGGACGGCGCTTTTCCGAGAAGCTCGCCAATCTCGCCCGGGCCCTCGCCGAGGAGCGGCTGCGGGCGATCGCCTTCCTCGCCCGGAAGCCCTGATCAGCCCGTCCGGGACCGGTCCTCGGGCTCGTCGTCGTCGTCGAGCAGGATCCGTTGGGCGGCACCGTCCAGATCCTCGAACTGGCCCGAGCGGAGCGCCCAGACGAAGGCCGCGAGCCCGAGGAGCCCCAGGAAGAGGGCGATCGGAATGAGATAGAGGAGCCCGCTCACGCCGCCGCTCCGGCGAGCGGCGCGTCGGCCGCCGCGCGCCCCGAGACCGGCCCGGACCGGCGCGCCCCGAGCTGGAGGCGGAGCGAATTGCCGACCACCAGGAGCGAAGAGGAGGACATCGCGATCGCCGCCAGGAGCGGCGTCACGTAGCCCAGGACGGCGAGCGGCACCGCGCAGAGATTGTAGGCGATCGACATCGCGATGTTCTGCCGCACGAGCCGCTCGGCGCGCCGCGCCACCTCGAGGACCTCGAGCACGGGTGCGAGCCTCTGGCCCTGGAAGACCGCATCGGCCGTGGTCTGCGAAACGTCGGCCGCGGAGGCGGGCGAGAGCGAGACCGAGGCCGCGGCCAGCGCCGGGGCGTCGTTGAGCCCGTCGCCGACCATGAGCACCCGCCGGCCCGCGCGCGCGAGCGCCTCGAGCCGCGCCACCTTCTCGGCCGGGGCCAGCTCGGCCCGCCAGTGCTCGAGCCCGAGCCGGCCCGCCACCGCCTCGACCGTCGCC
>DAIOUO010000303.1:0-4497 GCA_036759485.1 Geminicoccaceae bacterium
GGCTCGAGGGCCGCACGCCGCCGACCCGGCTCGCCTTGCCCGAGAAAGGCGTGTTCCCCGGCCCTGCCGAGCCCTCCCTCGGCGCCGAGACCGTCGAGCGGCTCCACGACCGAGCTCTGGGACAGAGATACTGATGCGCCGGCCCCTTTCCCTCGCCCTTCTCCTGGCACTTCTGCTCGCCGTTACGGCGGGCTCCACCGGGCGGTCCGCCTGGGCCCAGGCCGCGAGCCCCGAGACCGTGGCACCGCCGGTCAATCTCCAGCCCGAGGGGAGTCGTGCCGACGTCTGGCGGGCGATCCGACAGGGCGATCAAGGCTACGTCTCCGCCCCGAACGCCGCCGGAGGCCGGCTCGTCCAGTCGGAGGGAGAGGTCTGGCGGGAGTTCAGGCTCGGCGCCTACAGGCTCTGGGCCGGCTGGATCCTTCTGGGTATGGTCGGCCTCGTGGCCCTGTTCTTCGCGCTGCGCGGCCGGGTTCCGATCGAGGGCGGGCCCGCCGGCACGACGATCCGCCGGTTCAATGGAGTCGAGCGCTTCGCCCACTGGTTGACCGCGAGCACCTTCATCGTGCTGGCGCTCACCGGCCTCAACCTGATGTTCGGCCGGACCCTGCTCTTGCCGCTCGTCGGTAAGGACGTCTTCGCGGCGCTCACCCAATGGGGCAAGTTCCTGCACAATTACCTGGCCTTCGGCTTCATGGTCGGCATCGCGCTGATGCTCGTACTCTGGATTCGCCACAACATCCCGAACCGCTACGACATCGTCTGGATTCTCAAGGGCGGCGGGCTCTTCGGCGGCGGCCACCCGCCGTCCAAGAGGTTCAATGCCGGGCAGAAGTTCGTCTTCTGGTCGGTCGTGCTATTGGGTACGAGTCTGAGCCTTTCGGGGCTGCAACTCCTTTTCCCGTTCACGTTCCACTTCTTCGATTCGACCTTCGCCTTCCTCAACAGCTGGTTCGGTACCGCCCTGCCGACCGGGCTCTCGCCCATGGCGGAACAGCAGCTCGCCGTGCTCTGGCACGGCCTCGTGAGTGTGGTCCTGATCGCGATCGTCATCGGCCACATCTACATCGGCTCGATCGGCATGGAGGGTGCCTTCCAGGCGATGGGCTCGGGGCGGGTCGACCTCAACTGGGCACGCCAGCACCACGATCTCTGGGTCGCCGAGCTCGAGCGCAAGCGCGCCCTGCCGGCGGAGTAGGTCGCAACCCGCCGTCACGACCGGCCGCCCGATGCGCCGCCTGCCGCTCGCCCTGGCATTGCTCGTCGGGCTCTCCGGCCCGGTGGGCGGGCAGGAACTTCGAGGCCACGGGGGTCCCGTGCGGGCACTCGCCGCCGCCGCTGACGGCGACCTCCTCCTTTCGGGCTCGTTCGACACGAGCCTGATCGCCTGGCGGCCGAGCGAAGGCACGGCGCTCCGGGTCCTGCGCGGCCACGACGCCGGGATCAACGCCCTCGCACTCGACCCCTCCGGCCGCTACGCGTTGTCGGGCGGCGAGGACGGACGGTTGATCCTCTGGGACCTCGAGACGGCGACAGCGCGCTTTCGCCTCGAGCTCGCCGCCAAGGTCGCGGCCGTCGCGCTCGACCCCGTGCACGGGCGTGCCGCGGTCGGGACGGGCGATGGCGCCGTCCATCTGCTCGATCTCGCGACGGGCGAGGCGAGGGCCCGCCTGCTCCTCGAGCGGGCGCGGCCCACGGCCCTTCTCTTCTTGCCGGAAGACGGCGGGCTGCTCGTGGCCGATCATCTGGGCGGGCTCTGGTCGGTCGAGGCCGAGCCCGAACGGCTGCGCGAGCGGCGGTCCGGCTCGGGCTTCGCGATCACCGACCTCGCGCTCGCCGGTCCCCGGACGCTCGCGCTCTCGGCGATCGACGGCACCATCCGGCTGCTCGATCTGCCCGGGCTCGACTCCCGGGGCGAGCTCGTCGGCCACGAGGCACCGGTCCTGGCCCTCGCTGTCGAGCCCGGCAGCGGGCGACTCGCGAGCGGCGACCTCAAGGGCCGGATCGTGCTCTGGACCCTGCCCGAGGGCCGCGCCGAGCGGGTGCTCGAGCCGCACGCCGGGCCGGTCTGGGACCTGGCCTTCGGCGGCCCGCGGCCGGCGCTCTGGTCGGCCGGCAACGACGCCGTGGTCCGCCGCTGGGCGGAGGGCGAGCCCGTACCTTCGCCGCGGATCGGCGCCTCGACCGCCGCGGCCCGCGCCGAGGAGGGCGAGCGGGGCGCCCGGCTGTTCCGCGCCTGCCGGGCCTGCCACACGCTCGGGGCGGACGGCGGCAACCGCGCCGGCCCGACACTGTTCCGCCTGTTCGGGCGGCCCGCCGGGTCGGTGCCCGGCTATCCCTATTCCGAGGCACTCGCCCGAAGCGGCATCGTCTGGACGGAAGAGACGGTCGACCGGCTGTTCGCGCTCGGTCCCGAGACCTTCACGCCCGGCTCCAAGATGCCGCTGCAGCGGATGCCCGATCCGGGTGACAGGGCGGCGCTGATCGCCTACCTCAAGCGCGTCACCGCGCCGGACGGCGGGGCGGGGGAGAAAGGCGGATGAAGGCTTTCCTGGCGGCTGTGGTAGCGGCGGTGGCGATCGCCTGGGGCGCCCACTGGGTGCTCACCAACCGGCTCGCCTGGACGAGCGCCGACCGCTTCGCCGCCGACGAGACCGTTCGGCTCGACCCCGCAGCTGCTGTCCGACCCGGCTTCTGAGCCCTCGGCTCAACGCAGAAGCGCGCGCAGGATCCCGTCGAGCCGCGATCGGCCGGCCTCGGTCGCGACCAGGCGATCCGGATGGCTCGCGAGCAGACCCGCTCGCACGAGCCGCTCGCGGGCGGCCAGTTCCAGGAACGTCTCGACCGGCCTGCCGGCCAGCGCCTCGAGCCGGGAGATCGGGATTCCCTCCGCGAGGCGAAGCCCCATCATGAGCGCCTCGAGGGCTTGAGTCGCGGCGTCGAGAGGCTCCTCGGCCTCGAGCCCGTGGCCGCTCGAACGTACCTGCGCGAGCCAGGCCTCCGGCGCCCGCACCGTCCGGGTGGCGACGCGGCGACCCTCGACGAGGACGCGGCCGTGGGCGCCCGGGCCGATGCCGACATATTCGCCGTAGCGCCAGTAGACCAGGTTGTGGCGGCACTCCGCACCCGGGCGGGCGTGGTTCGATATCTCGTAGGCCGGCAGGCCGGCTTCGCGGGTGCGCGCACCGGTCAACTCCAGAAGCAGCGCCTGCTCCTCGTCGGGTAGGGGCAGGAGGCGGCCGGCCGCGACCTCGGCGTGGAATCGGGTCCCCTCCTCGATCGTGAGCTCGTAGAGCGAGAGATGCTCGGTGCCGAGCGCGACCGCGCGGTCGAGCTCCGCCTCCCATTGGGCCGCGGTTTGGCCCGGCCGGGCGTAGATCAGGTCGATCGAGACGCGCGGAAAGGTCGCTTGTGCGAGTGCCACCGCCTCGAGCGCCTCCTCGACCGTGTGCTCGCGTCCCAGCAGCCGAAGGGCCGGCTCTTCCAGCGCCTGGACGCCGATCGAGACCCGATCGACGCCGGCCGTGCGGTATCCCCGGAAGCGGCCGGCCTCGACCGAGGTCGGGTTGGCCTCGAGGGTGATCTCGAGCTCGTCCGCCGGCGGCCAGGCGGCGACCGCGCGATCGATCAGTGCCCCCACGATCGAGGGCTCCATGAGCGAGGGCGTGCCGCCGCCGAAGAAGATCGAAACCAACCGGCGCGGTCCGAGCCGGGCGATCCAATGCTCGAGTTCGCCGAGCAACGCGTTCCGCCAGAGCGCCTGCTCGATCCGTGAGCGGACGTGCGAATTGAAGTCGCAATAGGGGCACTTCGCCCGGCAGAACGGCCAGTGGACGTAGAGGGCGAGCGGCAGGGTCATGGCCCCGCAGATGGGGTGCTCCGATCGCGAGGGGAAGTCGTCCAGGCCGACCCGCCGCGAGGGCTCCGCGGGCGCGCAGGCGATGGATGACTCGCGGCACGGGCTATGCTACTATTCGGAGCAAATAGAGCCTGGGACACTATCGATGGTTGTACGGCGCCCCGGGCCGGCGACGGGGCGACGATCCGCGGGCGTGGTCCGGATCCCGCGTCCGCGGGCGGCGCCTCCGGAGGAGGAGGGGAGGCGGATCTGCGACCCCGATCCGGTGGGAGACGAGCCCTGCGCCCCTTCCGTTCCACCCTGGCCCTCCTCGTAGCCCTCGGCGCAGCCGTTGCGACCGCGCGTGCCGAGGGTGTCCTCCACCCGCCGCCGGGGGCTCCCGACCCCTACCGCTCGATGATGCAACCCGATGGCGGTGGCCCCTGCTGCAACGGCCGCGACTGCGGCATCGCCCAGCGCTGCACGGTGCACGGCGCGGCGGCCGGCTATCTCGAGGGCGGCCGCTGCTGGCCTCTGCCGCCCGACCGCTACGTGCCGCCGCCGGTCGAGCTCGGTCGCTCGGCCGACCTGCACGTCTGCCGGGCACCGGCGCGCACCACCGACGGCCGTCTGGTCGACGTGTTGATCCACTGCTGGAC
>DAIOUO010000304.1:0-4495 GCA_036759485.1 Geminicoccaceae bacterium
CCGAGCGGATCGCGGCCGCGACCGGCCGCCGCGCCCCGGGCCCCGGCCGCTCGCCGGCCGCCGCCGCGGCTGCTAGCCTCGGCCCGGCAGCCCAGCGCGCGCGGAGTCGATGAGCCACGTCCTCGTCCTGATCGCCGATCCGACCCGAGCCCCCCTCGAGGCGGCGCTCGTCCGCACGCTCGAGGCGGCCCTCGAGGGGCGCACCCGCTGGCTCGCCGAGGCCGAGGCGGTGGAGATCGTGAGCGACCTCGATCCCGCGGCGATCGTGGACCGCGCCGACCCGCTGCTCGCCGGCCGGCCGCTCGATCGCGCGATCCTGCCCGCGGCCGGCCGCCGCAAGCGGCTCCTCTTGGCCGACATGGACAGCACCATGATCACCGTCGAGTGCCTCGACGAGCTCGCCGACTTCGTCGGCTGCAAGGCCGAGGTCGCGGCGATCACGCGGGCGGCCATGAACGGCGAGATCGAGTACCGCGAATCGCTGCGCCGGCGGGTGGCGCTGCTCGAGGGCCTGCCGGAGCGGGTGATCCGCGAGGTGATCGCCGAGCGGGTGCGCACGACCCCGGGCGCCCGCACACTCCTCGCCACCATGCGTGCCGCGGGCGCGCGGAGCGTGCTCGTCTCCTCCGGCTTTCGCCAGTTCACCCGACACGTGGCCGAACTCTTGGGTTTCGACGAGGAGCGCGGCAACGAGCTCCTGATCGAGGGCGGGACGATCACCGGCCGGGTCGCCGAGCCGATCCTCGATGCCGGCGCCAAGCTCGCCACCCTCGAAGAGCTCCTGGTCCGCCACGATTTGCCGGCCGAAGCGGCGCTCGCCGTGGGCGACGGCGCCAACGATCTGCCGATGCTCGAGCGGGCGGGGCTCGGCGTCGCCTTCCGTGCCCATCCGCGGGTGCGCGAGCGGGCCCGGGTGAGCGTCACCCACGGCGATCTCGCGGCCCTGCTCTACCTGCAGGGCTATCCCCGCGCCGAGCACCGCGCCGGCTGAGCCCCGCTCGTCGCCCGCCCGGCCCGGCCGCCGCGGCCCGGCTCACTCCTTGAAGCGGGGTGCCACGAAGCGCACGTCGCCCTGCCGCTCGACCAGGAGCAGCGCCGCCTTGCGGCCGGCCTCCCGGGCCGCCTTGACTTTGGCCGCGAGATCGCCCGGCGCCTTGATCTCCTCCTGCATGGCCTCGACGATCAAGTCGCCCGGCCGGATCCCCTCCTGGGCCGCCGGGCCGTCCGGGTCGACCTCGACCACGACCACCCCTCTCGCCTTGTCGGGGAGCTGGAAGCGCGATTTCAGCTCCGGCGTGATCGGCGCGACCGAGACGCCGAACTCCTTGATGCGGGTGGCGCCACCGGGTCCCGGCTTGGCCGGCTCCTGCGGCTTGCCGAGCTCCGCCACCTGCTCGTCGTCGGGCAGTTCACCGAGCTTGACGCGCACCGTCTTGCGCTCGCCCTTGCGCCAGATCACCACGTCGACCTCGCGGCCGACCGGGGTCTCGGCCACGATTCGTGGCAGGGAGCGCATCTTGTCGATCTTCTTGCCGTCGAACTCGAGCACCACGTCGCCGGGCTCGATCGCCGAACTCGCCGCCGGGCCGCCCGGCGTCACGCTCGCCACGAGCGCCCCGGCCACCTCCTTGAGGCCGATCGATTCGGCGATCTCCTCGGTCACGGTCTGGATCCGCACGCCCAGCCAGCCGCGCGCCACCCGGCCCGTGCGCTTGAGGCTGTCGATCACCGGCTTGGCGAGGTTGGCCGGGATCGCGAAGCCGATGCCGATATTGCCGCCCGAGGGCGAGAAGATCGCGGTGTTCACCCCGAACACCTTGCCGTCCATGGTGAAGGACGGGCCGCCCGAGTTGCCGCGGTTGATCGCCGCGTCGACCTGGATGTAGTCGTCGTAGGGACCGCTTCGGATGTCGCGGCCGCGCGCCGAGATGATGCCCGCGGTGACGGTCGAGCCGAGCCCGAAGGGATTGCCGATCGCCAGCATCCAGTCGCCCACTCGGACCTGGTCGCTGTCGGCCCACTCGACATAGGGGAACGGCTTGTCGCCCTCGATCTTGAGGAGGGCGAGGTCGGTCTTCTGGTCGCGACCCACGAGCTTGGCCGGCACCTCCCTGTCGTCGTTGAAGACGACCGAGATCTCGTCGGCGTCGGCGATCACGTGGTTGTTGGTGACGACGTAGCCCTCCGGGTCGATGATGAAGCCCGAGCCGAGCGAGAAGCTGCGCCGCTGCTGCTGTTGCTGCTGCTCGCGGTCGAAGAACTCCTTGAAGAACTCCTCGAAGGGCGAGCCGGGCGGCACCTGCGGGAAGCTCGGCGCTTCGGAGCGCGCCGGCGCCACCTTGCGGGTGGCGATGTTGACGACCGCCGGGGCGACCCGGGCCACCAGGTCGGCGAACCCGGGCGGCCCGGACGGTGCGGCGGTCGGCGCGTCGACCGGCACCAGGAGCAGGGCCAGGAGGAGTGCCGCGGCCCGCAGCGCGCCGCCGGGGCGGCGGACCGCGAAGCCTTCGCGGCGGGTCTCGTTCCTCGTCATGCCGTGACCTCCTGCCCCCGGCCCCGACCGGGCCGTGCCTCGCCCCGGGATGCGGTCCGCGCACCCCGGGGCCGACCGTTGCGCGATGATGTCACCGCGTGCGCGGTCCCGTAAAGACCGGCCGGTGCCGAAGCGCTCAACCACGGATCAACCAGACCGCGAGCACGCCGGCCGAAGCGGCCAGGAGGCCGGCCACGCGCAGCTGACCGTCGGCGAGCTCGAGGACGCGCCGGGCAACCTGCTTCATGGCGCCGGGCGCCATCGCCCAGGACAGGCCCTCGACGACGAGCACGAGGGCGAGGCCGGTCGCCAGATCCCGCATGCGCAGGCGCGATCCTCGAGGTCGGGGAACCCGCGAGCGGCGCTCAGCGCGCCGGCTCGGCCGCGGCGGCGGCCGCTGGCCGGGCGGCGAGATCGGGTGCCGCGGGGCGGCCGGGCGTGCCGTCGACCAGCCCGGGGCTGCCGAAGAAGCGGAAGAAATCGCTCTCCGGCGACATCACGATGCTCGTGTTGCCGTCGGCCAGCGCCTGCCGGTAGGCCTGCATGGTGCGGAAGAACTTGAAGAAATCGACGTCCTGGCCGAACGCCTCGGCGAAGATGCGGATGGCCTCGGCGTCGCCCTCGCCGCGCAGGATCTCGGCCCGCTTCTGCGCTTCGGCGATCAGCACGCGCCGCTCGCGATCCGCCCGTGCGCGGATCCGCTGGCCGATCTCGGCACCCTGTGCTCTGAGCTCCTTGGCCTCGCGCTCGCGTTCGGTCTGCATCCGCCGGAAGATCGCCTGGCTGTTCTCGGCCGGCAGATCGGCCCGTTTGATCCGCACGTCGACGATCTCGACCCCGAACCGGCCGAGCGCCTTGTTGGCCTCGTCGCGGATCCGCGCCATCAAGGTGGCGCGGTCCTTGGAGAGCACGTCCATGAGCGAGGTCTCGCCGAGCACGCTCCGCAGCGCCGCGAAGACCGTGGGCTCGAGCCGCTGACGGAACAACCCCTCGCTGCCGGCCGCCTGGCGGAAGCGCAAGGGATCGACGATCCGGTAGCGGGTGAAGGCGTCGACCACGAGCCGTTTCTGGTCGCCCAGGATCAGCTCCACCGAGGGCGCGTCGTAGTCGAGCACGCGGCGCTCGAAGAACTCGACCTGCTGGATGAAGGGTACCTTGAAGCCGAGGCCCGGCTCTTGGACCACCCGAACCGGGTTGCCGAACTGGAGGACGAGGGCCTGGCGGCTCTGATGAACGGTGAAGACCGAGCCGATCAGGAGCACGACGGCGAGGGCGAGGAGGGCCGCGGCCGCGACGAGCAGGCGCTGGTTCATTGCTGGCCTCCCTGGCCGCCCTGCGGTTGCGGAGCGCGTCGCTGCTGGAGCTCGGGCAGCGGCAGGTAGGGCACGATCTGGCCGACCCCGGCCTGCGCCTCGACGATCACCTTGCTCATGCCCTTGAGCACCTCCTCCATGGTCTCGAGGTAGAGACGCTGGACGGTCACGTCGCGGGCCTTGCTGTACTCGGCGAGGATGGTCTTGAAGCGCTGCGCCTCACCGGTCGCCTTGGCGACCACCTCCTGGCGGTAGGCCTCGGCGTCCTGGAGGAGCCGCTCGGCCTCGCCGCGGGCGCGCGGAATGATGTCGTTGGCGAACGCCTCGGCGATGTTCTGCTCGCGCTCGCGGTCGGCCTGGGCGCGCTGGACGTCGCGGAAGGCGTCGATCACGTCGGCCGGCGGGTCGGCCTTCTGCAGCTGAACCTCCTGGATCTCGATGCCGGCGCCGTATTCGGCCATCAGCTGCTGCAGCATCTGCCGCGCCCGGGTCTCGATCGATCGCCGCCCTTCGGTGGTGACCTGGACGATCGGCGTCTGGCCGATGATCTCGCGCATCACGCTCTCGGCCGCGGCCTTCACCGTCGCCTCGGGGTCGCGGATGTTGAAGAGATACTGAGCCGCGTCGGCGATCTTCCACTGTACGACGA
>DAIOUO010000305.1:0-4440 GCA_036759485.1 Geminicoccaceae bacterium
GTCGCACCTCGCGCGGCACGGCCGGTACGGCGGAGCCGCGATGCCGCGGGCCGAGCTCGTCGATCTGCGCCGCGCGCGGCCGGGACGCGGCGCCTTCCTGGCGCCACCGGTCCGCGAGGCGCTCGTCGCCACGCTCGAGGCCGGGGAGCAGGCCCTGCTCTTCCTGAACCGGCGCGGCTTCGCGCCTTTGACGCTCTGCCGTGCCTGCGGGCATCGGTTGCGCTGCCCGAGCTGTACCGCTTGGCTCACCGCGCACCGACTGCGCCGGCGCCTTCTCTGCCATCACTGCGGCTGGTCGGCCCCGGAGCCCGAACATTGCCCCGCCTGCGGTGCTGTGGGCTCGCTCGTCGCCTCCGGGCCGGGGGTCGAGCGGATCGCCGAGGAGGCCCGCCAGATCGTACCGAGCGCGCGGATCGCGGTCGTGACGAGCGACACGGTGAGCAGCGCGCGCGCCGCGGCCGATCTCATGCACGCGGTGCTCGCGGGCGAGCTCGACCTGCTCGTCGGTACCCAGATGCTCGCCAAGGGACATCATTTCCCGCGGCTCACGCTCGTGGCCGTGGTCGACGCCGATCTCGGTCTCTCGGGCGGCGACCCGCGGGCCGCGGAGCGGAGCTTCCAGCTGCTGCACCAGGTCGCCGGCCGGGCCGGCCGCGCCGACCGTCCGGGTCGGGTGCTGATCCAGACGCACGATCCCGGCCATCCGGTCATGGCGGCGTTGGCGTCGGGCGATCGTGCGGCGTTCCTAGAGGCCGAACTCGCCGAGCGCGAGGCCGGGGGGCTGCCGCCGTTCGGCCGGCTCGCCGCTCTGGTCGTGAGCGGTGCCGATGCCGAAATGGTGCGCGAGGTGGCGCGGGCGCTCGCGCGATCCGCTCCGAACGTGGACGGTGTGCGGGTGCTCGGGCCGGCGCCGGCACCGCTCGCTCTCCTGCGGGGTCGCTGGCGCGAGCGGATCCTCGTCGCGGCACGCGGCTCCGTCGATCTGCCCGGCTATCTGCGGGGATGGCTCGCGGGGCGTCGACTGGCGTCGCGGGTCGCCCTCGAAGTGGACGTGGATCCGGTGAGCTTTCTCTAGAGGTGCCCCGAGGACGGGTGGTCACCGGGACGCGGCCGGCACCCTTTACAACCGGCGGCCGAATCGGCGATCATGCGAGGGCGGCTGTCGGCCGGGGCACCACACGGTCTCGGTCGAGCGCCCCGGTGGAGTGATTGCTTGCGAAGGGCGGCGAGAGGGACCGACGAGGTGATCGGCGGGCGGCGGTGTCGGGCCGTCGGCGCGATGCGCCCGTTCGCCGCCGCGTTCGCGGGCGCGGGCCTCGGACTGCGACTTACGGGCCCCTGAGCGACGGGCCGGGCGACCGGCCGGCGTTCAGGGGTGTCGCTCTGTCGCAACATCAGCCTTGTCCGAGGAAGTACCGATCATGACCAACCCGATCGATTCGTTGGCGCGACAGGCGGCCGAGGCCGCTCGCGGCGAGCCGGTGGTGATCTTCGACACCACGCTGCGCGACGGCGAGCAGTCGCCCGGCTGCTCCATGACCGTCGAGGAGAAGCTCAAGGTCGCCGAGGTCCTCGAGGGCATGGGGGTCGACGTCATCGAGGCCGGATTCCCGATCGCCTCCGAGGGTGATTTCCAGGCGGTCCAGGCGATCGCCCGGAAGGTGAAGAGCAGCGTGGTCTGCGGTCTCGCCCGGGCGTCTGCCGCCGACATCGACCGTGCGGCCGAGGCGCTGGCTCCCGCCGAACGGCGGCGGATCCACACCTTCATATCGACCAGCCCGCTGCACATGAAGTTCAAGCTGCAGATGGACCCGGAGGAGGTCCATCGGCGGGTGATCGAGAGTGTGACGCGGGCCCGCCGCTACACCGACGACGTCGAATGGTCCTGTGAGGACGGCTCGCGCAGCGAGCGCGATTTCCTCTTTCGCTGCATCGAGAGCGCGATCCGCGCCGGTGCGACGACGATCAACATCCCGGACACGGTGGGCTACGCCTATCCCGAGGAGTTCGCCGATCTGATTCGGGCGATCAAGAACAACGTGCCCAACATCGACAAGGCGGTGATTTCGGTCCACTGCCACAACGATCTCGGCCTCGCGGTCGCCAACAGCCTGCTCGCGGTCAAGGCCGGTGCCCGGCAGATCGAATGCACGATCAACGGGATCGGCGAGCGAGCCGGCAACGCCGCGCTCGAGGAGATCGTGATGGCGATCCGGACCCGGAACGATCTGTTGCCGTTCCGCAACCGGATCGTCACCCAGGACATCATGAAGGCCTCGCGGCTGGTCTCGGCCATCACCGGCTTCAACGTCCAGCCCAACAAGGCGATCGTGGGTGCCAACGCGTTCGCCCACGAGAGCGGCATCCATCAGGACGGCATGCTCAAGCATGCCGGCACCTACGAGATCATGCGGCCGGAGGACGTCGGCCTCGTCAAGTCGAGCCTCGTGATGGGTAAACATTCGGGGCGTCACGCTTTTCGCAAGAAGCTGGCCGAGCTCGGCTACGAGCTGGGCGAGAACGCGCTCGAGGATGCGTTCGTCCGCTTCAAGCAGCTGGCCGACCGGAAGAAGGAGATCTTCGACGAGGATCTGATCGCGCTCGTCGACGATCAGATCCAGAGCGAGGACCAGCGCGTTCGGCTCGTGAGCCTCGAGGTGCGCTGCGGCACGACGGTCCGGCCCCAAGCCAATCTCGTGCTCGAGGTCGACGGGGTCGAGCAGCGGGCGGAGGCGGTCGGTGACGGTCCGGTGGATGCGATCTTCCGGGCCATCCGCGCCATCGTGCCACATCGAGCGCAGCTGCCGCTGTTCCAGATCAATGCCGTGACCGAGGGCACCGACGCCCAGGCCGTCGTCACGGTGCGGCTCGAAGAGGGCGGCAAGTCGGTCAACGGCCAGGCCGCCGACACCGACACGATGGTGGCCTCGTGCCGTGCCTACGTGGCGGCGTTGAACAAGCTTTTAACCAAGCGTGCTAGGAGTGCCCCCGCGGCCCTGTCCGCCTGACCCGTCGGGCGGGTCGGGCAGCGCTCCCGGCGCCGCGGCGCGCCTCCACGCCGGAGCTCGATCCGTCCGATGCTGTCCCGACTGTTGGGCCTCTTCTCGAACGACCTCGCGATCGACCTCGGGACCGCGAACACGCTGGTCTACGCCAAGGGGCGAGGGATCGTCCTGAACGAACCCTCGGTGGTGGCGATCGCCACCAACCGCGGTCGGCGCCAGGTGCTCGCGGTCGGCGAGGAGGCCAAGCAGATGGTCGGCCGCACCCCGGGCCACATCGAGGCCATCCGGCCCTTGCGGGACGGAGTGATCGCCGACTTCGAGGTCGCCGAGGAGATGATCAAGCACTTCATCCGGCGGGTGCACGCGCGGCGCGCCTTCGCGAGCCCGCGGGTGATCATCTGCGTGCCCTCGGGCTCGACCGCGGTCGAGCGACGGGCCATCCAGGAGAGCGCCGAGAGCGCGGGTGCCCGTCGGGTCTTCCTGATCGAAGAGCCGATGGCGGCGGCGATCGGGGCCGGGCTGCCGGTCACCGAGCCGACCGGTTCGATGGTCGTCGACATCGGCGGCGGGACCACCGAAGTCGCGATCCTGTCGCTGGGCGGGATCGTCTACGCCAAGTCGATCCGCGTCGGCGGCAACAAGATGGACGAGGCCATCATCAACTATGTACGGCGCAACCACAACCTGTTGATCGGCGAAGCCACGGCCGAGAACATCAAGAAGCGGATCGGCTCCGCCTGCCTGCCCGAGGACGGCAACGGCGAGGTCATGGAGGTCCGCGGCCGCGACCTCATGAACGGCGTGCCCAAGGAGATCGTGATCAGTCAACGGCAGATCGCAGAGGCGCTGGCCGAGCCGGTGGGCGCCATCATCGAGGCGGTCAAGGTCGCCCTCGAGCACACCGCACCCGAACTCTCCGCCGACATCGTCGACAAGGGAATCGTCCTGACCGGGGGCGGAGCCTTGTTGGGCAATCTCGACTTCGTGCTGCGCCACGCCACGGGTCTGCCGGTGAGCCTCGCCGACGAGCCCCTGACCTGCGTCGCACTGGGGACCGGGCGATGCCTCGAAGAGATGAAGACGCTGCGGCACGTGCTGCACGCCGCCTATTGAGCGGCCTCAGGGCCCGGGCCGGCGGGAGGGCGTCGCGGTGAGCGGCGCTCGAAGGGAGCGCGCCGGCACGCCGAGCGCCTTGCGCGCGGCTCTGGGACGCCACGCGATCGGGGTCTTCGGGACCTTGGCCCTCGCCCTGATCGTGCTGACGAAGGCCGATATCAAGCTCCTCTCCTACGCCTCGGAGAAGGCGGCGGACGCGCTCGCCTGGATCGCCGGCCTCCCGGCGACGCCGCTCGCCTTCGTACGGCGCGGCACGGAGGTCGTGGGCTCGCTGCTCGCCCTCGAGGAGGAGAACGCGCGGCTGCGCGAGGAGAACCAG
>DAIOUO010000306.1:0-4432 GCA_036759485.1 Geminicoccaceae bacterium
GGTTGGCGGTCTCGCCGGTCGCCTCCATGAGGCGGCGCAGATAGGGGCGGGCGATCGCCACGAGATCGCGGGTGCGGGCGAAAGCGTTGCCGACCCGGAAAGCCTCGACGCCGATCTGCCAATGGCCTTCGGCCGGATCGAGGCGGACGAAGCGCTCGGCCTCGAGGGTGGTGAGCAGGCGGTGGACCGTGGAGGTCGGCAGGCCCGAGACGAGGGCGAGCTCGCTCAGGCTCATGCCGTCGCTCGTGTCGGCCAGGAGCTTGAGGAGCTCGAGTGCACGGCCGAGCGACTGGACACGGTGGCCGTCGGGCTCGCTCGCGCGGCGGGCGGCCGCGCGGCCCCGTCCGGCTCGCGGCGGGCGACCCGCCAGCGCTCAGCCCTGCCGGGCCTTGAAGCGCGGGTTGGTCTTGTTGATGACGTAGACCCGGCCCTTGCGGCGAACGAGCCGGCAGTCCTTGTGGCGGGTCTTGGCGGTCTTGAGGGAGTTGCGGACCTTCATCGCCGTCGCTCCTGCGAACCCTTCGTCGTTCCAGCGGCCGCCGGTCGGCGCGCCCGGCTCACTTCTTGCGGCGGAAGCTCTGGAAGCGACGGTTGAACTTCTCGACCTGGCCGCGCTCGATCACCTGCATCTGGCCACCGGTCCAGGCCGGGTGCGACTTGGGATCGACGTCGAGATGCATCGTGTCGCCCGCTTTGCCCCAGGTCGACCGAGTCTTGAAGGTCGTGCCGTCGGTCATGACGACGGTGATCTCGTGATAATCGGGGTGGATGTCGGGCTTCACGCTGCTTCCCTCCGCGCGCGGGGCGGCTATATAGGGCCGCGGCGCGCCGGGCGCAAGCCGGGCGCGGAGTGGTCGTTGTGCCTCGCCGCGGCCGATCCCTCTGAGCGGAGCGCAGCATGCAGCACGGAGCGCGGACCCTCGCCCAGCTCGCCGAGGGCCGGGAGCGGGGCCGCGATTTGCGCCGGCTGCGGGCCCTCTCCCGCTACCTCGCCCCCTATCGCTGGACCGTCCTCGCCACCTGCGTGGCGCTCGTGGTCGCTGCCGGCTCGGTGCTCTCGCTCGGCGTCGGCGTCCGCTTCCTGATCGACGGCGGCTTCGCCGGTGGCCGCGCCCAGGCCCTCGACCACGCCCTCGAGGCGGTGCTCATCGTGGTCCTGGTGCTGGCGGGCGCCACCTTTCTCCGTTCCTGGCTCGTGACCCGGCTCGGCGAGCGGGTGGTGGCCGATCTCCGGCGCGACCTTTTCGCCCACGTGATCCGGCTCGAGCCCGGCTTCTTCGAGACCACGCGGACGGGCGAGGTGCTCTCGCGGCTCACGACCGACACCGCGGTCGTGCAGACGGTCATCGGCGCCTCGGTCACCCAGGCGCTCAGGAACTTGCTTCTGCTCGTGGGCGGGACGGTGCTGTTGTTCGTCACCAACCCGAAGCTCACCGGGCTCGTGTTGTTGGTGGTGCCGCTCGTCGTGCTGCCGATCGTGGTGATCGGCCGGCGGGTGCGCAAACTCTCGCGCGCCGCCCAGGACCGGGTGGCCGATCTCGGCGCGGCGATCGAGGAGAACCTCAACGCGGTGCGGATCGTCCAAGCCTTCGTGCAGGAGCGGGCGGTGGCGGCACGGGCCGCGGCGCTCGCCGAGGCGGCCTTCGCCGCCGCCTCGCGCTACGCCTTCGCCCGGGCGCTCCTCGGGGCCATCGTCATCGGCCTCGTCTTCGGGGCCATCGTCGTGGTGCTGTGGATCGGCGGGCGCGACGTGCTCGCCGGGCGGATCACCGGCGGCGAGCTCGCCTCCTTCGTGTTCTACGCCACCGTGGTGGCGAGTGCGGTGGGCGGGCTCTCGGAGATCGTGGGCGATCTGCAGCGGGCGGCCGGTGCCACCGAGCGGCTGGTCGAGCTCCTCGAGACCGAGCCCGCGATCCGTGCACCCGAGCGGCCGACGCCCCTGCCGGCGCGCGGCCGCGGCGTGCTCCGCTTCGAGGGCGTGCGCTTCGCCTATCCCGCGCGGCCCGATCGGCCGGTCCTGGACGGATTCGACCTCGAGGTGCGGCCGGGCGAGACCGTGGCGCTCGTCGGCCCCTCGGGCGCGGGCAAGACGAGCGTGTTGCAGCTCGCGCTGCGGTTCTACGATCCGCAGGCCGGGCGGGTGAGCTTCGACGGGGTCGATCTGCGCGCACTCGACCCCGCGGTGCTGCGGCGCCGGATCGGCCTCGTGCCGCAGGATCCGGTGATCTTCTCGGCCGATGCCCGGACCAACATCGCCTTCGGCCGGCCCGAGGCGAGCGAGGCCGAGATCCGCGCCGCCGCCGAGGCGGCTGCCGCGCTCGACTTCATCGAGGCCCTGCCGCAGGGCTTCGGGACCCACCTCGGCGAGAAGGGCGTGCGGCTCTCGGGCGGCCAGCGGCAGCGGATCGCGATCGCCCGCGCGCTCCTGTGCGACCCCGAGCTTCTCCTGCTCGACGAGGCGACGAGCTCGCTCGACGCGGAGAGCGAACGGCTCGTCCAGGAGGCGCTCGCCCGGCTGCGGCGCGGCCGGAGCTGTCTCGTGGTGGCACATCGGCTCGCCACCGTGCGCGAGGCCGACCGCATCGTCGTGCTCGAGGAGGGGCGGGTGGTCGACCAGGGCCGGCACGAGGAGCTCGTCGCCCGGGGCGGGCTCTACGCCCGGCTCGCGAGCCTGCAGTTCGGGCTCGAGCGGGCCGCCTGAGCCGAGTTTCGGAGCGGCCGGCGCGGCCCTCGGCCGCTCAGCGCTCGACCAGCCGGATCACCACGGCGCGTTCTTCCTCGCCCGCGGCCGCTTTCTCGCCCGGGCGGCTCAACAGGCGCAGCCGGTCGCGCGGGATACCGAGCGCGACCAAGCGATCGGCGACCGACGCGGCGCGTGCCGCCGCCAGGCTCTCGTTCGATTCGAACTCGGCGCGGACGATCGGCCGGGCGTCGGTCCGGCCCTCGACTTCGAGGGTCC
Organism: Geminicoccaceae bacterium; assembly: GCA_036759485.1. Taxonomy (GTDB): domain Bacteria; phylum Pseudomonadota; class Alphaproteobacteria; order Geminicoccales; family Geminicoccaceae; genus JANXAZ01. Next base: position 2,960 of record DAIOUO010000306.1, read on the forward strand.
AGGGCCGCTCGGTCCGCGCCTCGATCGCCTCGCGCAGCCGGGGCAGGAGCCGGCGGCGCGCGCGCTCGCCGAGCGGGCCGAGTTCGGCCCGGCCGAGGCCGAACGGCACGATGCCTTCGAGGACCACCCGGCCGACCCCGGCTTCGATCGGTGCGGCGGCGAGCGGCGGCGCCTCGCTCTCGAGCTTGAGCGCATCGAGCTCGGCCAGCCGCAGCCGGCTCGTGGCCTTGTCGAGCTCGGCCACGGTCGCCGCGAGCTCGCGCTCGAGGCGCGCCCGCTCCCGCTCGGTGCCGGCCAGCCGGGCCTCGAGTTCGGCCAGCCGGGCCTCCGCCGCCCGCCGGTCGGCCTCGAGCGCGTCGCGCTCCTCTCCGGCCCGCCGCCGGGCGGCCTCGAGCGCCTGTTCGAGCTCGGCCGCGCGGGCCCGTTCGGCGGTGCGTTCCGCCTCGAGCCGGGCGATCGCCTCCCGCAGGAGGCGGGTCTCGCCCGCGAGAATCTCGCGTGTCGTCTCGAGGTTCGCTTCGCCACCCAAGAGTTGCGCCTGCAGCTCGGCGATCCGCTCCTCGCGGGCCAGCCGTTCGGCCTGCAGGAGCTCGCGCAGCTCCTCGAGCTCGCGGGCGAAGAGCTGTGCCCGCTGGGCGATCGCGTCGCGCTCGCGGGCCCGGGCGCGGGCCTCCTCCTCGGCGCGGGCGAGGCCGCTCTCGAGGGCGAGGATCCGGGCCTCGCGGGTGCCGAGTTCGCGCGCGGTCAGCTCGCGGGCGGCCTGGCTCTCTTCGAGCAGCCGCTGCGCTCGCTGTTCGAGCCGGGCGATCTCGGCGAGGCCCGCGCTGCGGACCGTTTCGACCTCGCGGGCGAGCCGCTCGGCGCGGGCCACCGCCTCCTCCCGGGCGGCGCCGGCGGCGGCGAGCGCGGCTTCGAGCTCGGCGAGCCGGCGTTCGGCTGCCGCGCGGGCGGCGGACGCTTCGGCGAGCTTCGCCTCGGCGTTGTCCCTTGCGGCCGCGGCCTCGGCGAGCTTCGTCTCGGCATCGGTGCGGGCCGAGGTGGCGGAAGCGAGAGAGGCCTCGAGCTCGGCGACCCGGCGGGCCGCCGCCTCGCGCTCCGCCTGGAGCTCGACGAGGCGGCGCTCGGCCTCGGCGCGGGCCGCTTCGAGTTCGGCCAGGCGCCGGTCGCGTTCGGCGAGCGAACGCGCCACCGCCTCGCGGGCTTCGACGAGGCGACGATCCGCGTCTGCCCGCGCTTCGGTCAGTTGTCGCTCGGCCTCGGCACGGGCCTCGGCCAATCGCCGCTCGGCCTCGGCACGGGTCGCTTCGAGCTCGCGGCCCAACGCCTCGATCCGCTCGCGGGCGGCGGCGTCGGCCGAACGGAGCGCCGCTTCGGTCTCGGCCTTCGCCCGGTCGCGCTCCGCCCGGGCCTCGGCGAGCCGCCTTTCGGCTTCCTCCCGCGCGGTCGCGACCTCGCGGGCGAGCGCCTCGGCCC
>DAIOUO010000307.1:0-4417 GCA_036759485.1 Geminicoccaceae bacterium
ATCCAGCCGATCAGCGGGGTCTATTATCCGGTGGCGGTGCTGCCGCAGCCGATCCAGGCGATCGCCTGGTGCCTGCCGTCGGCCGCGGTGTTCGAGGGCATGCGGGCGGTTCTGATCGAAGGCCGGTTCGACCTCGAGCTGTTCTCCTGGGCCCTCGGCGCGCTCGCGATGTGGCTCGTGGCGGGTGCCACGGCCTTCCTCGCCCTTTTCCGCGCCGCTCGCCGCCGCGGTCTCCTCCTCCAGGTGGGCGAATAGGGGCTGCGGGCCTAGGCTCGTTCGGGATCGAGCCGGATCGCCGAGAGCTGCAGGCCGAACGGTCCGCCGCCCGAGAGCGTGGTGCGGCGAAAGCTGAAGAAGAGCTCGGCCTCGGCGCAGGTGTCGCGCCCCACCGCCTGGACGCGACCGACCCCGGCACGGCCGAGGCGGTAGACACAATAGCCCTCGAGGTCGAACCGCGGCCTGCCGGAGCCGGCGGCCTCCAAGAAGAAGGGTTCGCTTTGCGGGTCCTCCTCGAGGAAGCGGGCCCGCAGATCCGGGCCGACCTCGTAGGAGCGACGGCCGATGCAGGGCCCGACCACGGCGCAGATGCGCCCCGGCGCGGCCCCGGCCGCGATCATACCCTCGACCACCGCTTCGAGCACACCGGCGAGCGCGCCGCGCCAACCGGCGTGCGCTGCGGCCACCACACCGGCCTCGGGATCGGCGAGCAGGACGGGCGCGCAGTCGGCGCTCGTCACGCCGAGCAGGATGTCGGGCCGGGTGGTGACGAGCGCGTCCGCCTCGGGTGGGGCCGAGGGCTCCCAGGCCGTGTCGACCCGCAGGCAGGTCACGCCGTGCACCTGACGGGCGATGCAGAGATGCTCGAGCGAGGCGCCGAGGGCGGCTGCGGCCCGGCTGCGGTTCTCGAGGACCCGCGCCCGCTCGTCGCCGGAGCGCAGGCCGACGTTCAAGGACGCGAACACGCCCTCGCTCACGCCGCCCGGCCGGCCGAAGAAGCCGTGCCGGATCCCGGGCAGAGCGAGCAGTGCCGCCTCGAGCCTCATCCGCACCATTCCTCCTCGGCGAGGAAGCCTGCCGGCGGCGGCATCTCGGGGCCGACCAGAGCCAGGAACTTGAAACGTTCTCCCATGGCCGCGGGATCGACCAGCCGGCGCACAGCCGCCGCGAGGGCCGCGCGCTCGGCGGCGGACCGGCCGCGGGCGAGCCGTTCGAGCCTGAGGCCGATGCCGAGCCTGTCGAGCACCACACCCTGCGGCACGGGACCGAAGACCGCCGCACCGGCCGCGCGAGCGACCCGCCTCAGCGCGGCGAAATCGACCTCGGCAGAGAGATCGACCGTGCCGGGCTCGGCGAGCGGGTCGGCCGGGGCGTGCGCACGCACGGCGCGCAGGCTGTCGCCCACGCAGCCCAGCCGGCCGTAGTCGATCAGGAGCGCCAAGCCGCGATCGGCAGCGAGGCGACGGGCGACCTCGGCCACGAGTGCCTCGCGGGCAGGGCCGAGCTCGACCACCGTGCCGACCGGCGGCTCCGATCCGGCCTCGGGGAAGGCCGCCTCGATCGCGGTCGGAGCGAGGGCGAAGGCGAGCCGGTCCTCGGGGTCGAGAGCCAGGAGCCGCTCGCGCCACCCGCGCGCGTCGCGCACGAGCTGGCGGATCGGCAGCGCATCGAGGACCTCGTTGGCGACCAGGAGCAGCGGCGCCCCCGTCGGCACGGTGTCCAGCGTCTCGTGGAAGCGCGGTCGATGGGCTTCGAGCCGTGCGGCCTGGACGGCGCGCAGCGCCCGGCTCGGCTCGACCAGATGCAGCTCGAGGGCGCCGAGCAGACCCGGCACGCTGCGGACCGCGCGCAACAGATCGTCCATGAGCGTGCCACGACCGGGGCCGAGTTCGACCAGGAGCGCGCGCGGGGGCCGCCCGAGGTCGAGCCAGGTACGGGCGAGGGCCGCGCCCAACAGCTCGCCGAAACATTGGGAGATCTCGGGTGCGGTGGTGAAGTCGCCGGCGGCGCCGATCGGGGCCCCGGTAGCGTAGTAGCCGCCCGAGCGGTCCAGAAGCGCGAGCGCCATGAAGCGGGCGATCGAGATCGGGCCCTCGGTAGCGAGGCTCGCCCGGAGGCGCTCGCCGAGCGCGCTCAATGCGTGGTCCGGGGGAGCGCGCCGCGGCTGCGCGCCAGGAGCAGGAGGCCGAGGGCGAGCATCGGCAGCGAGAGGAGCTGGCCCATGGTGAACCCGCCCAAGAGATAGCCGAGCTGCGGGTCGGGCTCGCGGACGAACTCGACCAGGAAGCGGCTCAGTGCGTAGCCCACGAGGAAGGCGCCGGCGAGCCGCCCGGCCTCCTCCGGCCGGCGCGGCCGGCGGGCGAGCCAGAGCATCACGAGGCCGAGCAGGAGCCCCTCGAGCGCGGCTTCGTAGAGCTGGCTCGGATGGCGGGGCACGCCGCCCGCCCGCGGATCGGGGAAGACCACACCCCAGGGCACATCGGTCGGCCGGCCCCAGAGTTCGCCGTTGACGAAGTTGGCGAGCCTGCCGAGCAAGAGACCGGGCGGAGCCGCGACGGCGAGTGCGTCACCCACCTCGAGCGGGCTCAGCCGGTGCTTGCGGGCGAAGAGGAGCAGGGCCAGGACGACGCCGATCAGGCCGCCGTGGAAAGACATGCCGCCCTGCCAGATCGCGAGAGCCTCGAGCGGTCGCTCGAGATAATGGGCGGGGTTGTAGAAGAGGACGTAACCGAGCCGTCCGCCCAGGACGACACCGAGCACGACGTAGAACAGAAGGTCGTCGAGGCTCTCGCGGGGCATCCGCCAACCGGGCCGGGCGAGCAGCCCGCGGAGGATCGCGAGCCCGATCAGGATGCCGGCGAGATAGGCGAGCGCGTACCAGCGGATGGCGACGGGGCCGACGGCGATCGCGACGGGATCGATCGTCGGGAAGGGCAAGGCCAGGACCATGGGGCGGGCCACCTCGCGCACGGGTCGAAGCGCGCCCCGCTCATAGGCAGCGGCCCGGGCCGCGACAAGCTGCGGCGGCGCGTGTTGCAGGGCCGCAGCTCCTGTGCTTTGCAACGGAGACGAGGGCGCCGGTCGGGCGCCCGGCTCGCTCCCGGGCGGGCAGGAGGGCAGGATGCAGATGGAGAACCGGCTGTTCGACGACCTCGCGAGGGTCGCGAGCGGCGCGCTCAACACGCTCGGCGGGATCAAGGACGAGATCGAGACCCGCATCCGCGAGCGGCTGGAGCGTCTGGCCAACGAGATGGACCTCGTGACCCGCGAAGAGTTCGAGGCCGTCCGAGCGATGGCAGCCAAGGCGCGGGCCGAGCAGGAACGGCTCGAGGCGCGTGTGGCGGAGCTCGAACGCCGGCTCGAGGAGCTGGCCGAGGGCGGATCGCGTCGCCCCGCCTCGCCGCGGCGCAAAGCCGCAGGGGACGAGGCCTGAACCGCCACCACCGGGCCCGATCGCCCGGTACCCTCCCGACGGAGCCCCCGCAAGCGGGAGTGCGCAGTCCGTGAACGACGTCCATCCCGAACTACACGGCGCCATCTTGAACCCGCTCGATCTGGTCGAGCGGCTGGCGGCCGGCAACGAATGGGCCTGCCAGCGCCACTCGGAAGACGAGCTCTCGCTCGAGCTCAAGGGCCAGTGGTGCCGATACGAGGTCTGGCTCTCTTGGCACGCCGACCTCGGCGTGCTGCAGATCGCCTGCATGCTCGACCTCGAGATTCCGGCGCGGCGCGTGACGCAGGCCGTGGCGCTCCTGGCGCTCGCCAACGAGAAACTGCTGCTCGGGCATTTCGAGCTCGGCGGCGAGGAGCGTCGGCCGGCGTTCCGCTACGCCCTCCTGTTCCGCGACGGTGTCGTGCCCGGGCCGGAGCTTCTCGAGGAGGTGATCGACATCGCCGTGAGCGAGTGCGAGCGCTTCTACCCGGCCTTCGGCTTCGTCGGCCGAGGCCTCAAAGCACCGCGCGAGGCGCTCCAGGCGGCCATGCTCGAGACCGAGGGCGAGGCGTGAGCGCTCCCTTGCGCGGGCCGATCGCGCTCGTGGGCGGCGGCAAGATGGGGGCCGCGCTCGCCAAGGGCTGGCTCGCGGCGGGCCTCGCGGCCGGCGAGCTCTCGATCGTCGAGCCGGATCCGGAGCGGCGGGCAGCGCTGGCGGCCCTCGGTCCGATCGGGCTCGCTGGCGGCCCCGAGGGGCTCGGCGGGGCCGAGCCGCCCCGGGCCCTCGTCCTCGCGGTCAAGCCGCAGACCATGCCGGCGGTCCTGCCGGCCTGGGCCGGGCGAATCGGGCCCGACAGCCTGGTGTTGTCGATCGCCGCCGGTATCCGCCTCGCCACGCTCGTCGAGGCGTTCCCGCCGGGAACGGGGGTGGTGCGGGCGATGCCGAACACGCCGGCGGCGATCGGTCGGGGCGCCACGGTACTGGTC
>DAIOUO010000308.1:0-4410 GCA_036759485.1 Geminicoccaceae bacterium
GGGCCACAGGACCTCGTGAGCCGGGCCGACCGCGAGAGCGAGGCCCTGATCCGCGCGAGGCTCGCCGCCGCCTTCCCGGGCGATGCCGTGCTCGGCGAGGAACAGGGCGGGGTCGAGGCCGATCGGCTCTGGGTGATCGACCCCATCGACGGCACCGCCAACTTCCTCAAGGGGATGCCCTATTGGTGCGTGGCCCTGGCCTTCGTGGCGGACGGCGCCACCCGCCTCGCCCTCACCTACGATCCCGTGCACGACGAACTCTTCGAGGCGCAGAAGGGCCGCGGCACGCGACGCGACGGCCGTCCCCTGCGGCTCGCCGAGCGGCCCCGGGAGGCCGCCTGCGTCGGCTTCTCGCACAACTTCAAGACACCGGCCGAGCCCTATCTCGAGGCGATGCGGCGGCTGCTCGCCGCCGGCGTGGACCACCGGCGCATGGGCTCGGCGGCGCTCACCTTCGCCCACGTCGCCGACGGCCGGCTGGACGCCGCCATCGCTTTCCGCACGAACGCTTGGGACGTGCTCGGCGGGCTGCTCCTGGTCGCGGAGGCCGGCGGCGCCACGACGCCCTTCCTCGACGGCCGGCCGCTGCTCGAACGCCGCACCGTGATGGCCGGCACGCCCTGGCTTCTGGCCCTGCTCGCCGGGAGCGAGCCCGCCGTGACCCGTTGAACACGTTTCGGGTCGCGGGTTCACCCTCGGGTTGACTCCGGCGCGACCGACCCGCCAAATGCGCAGGTCTCGCTCGCGATGAGCTCATGGCTCGCCCCGCAGCGGCAGCCGGAGCCAGTGAGAGGATCGCGGTGGCGAACGATTACCTCGCGCATCTGCAGGTCGCTGGAGAGAGAGCGCTCGCCTGCCTGCGGCGCCACGCCGTGCCGCCCACCGCGATCAACTACGCCGTGTGGTTCACCCACCACGCCGGCCAGAACCCCGGCCTCAGCCGGGCGATCCGGGAACTCGAGGCGAAAGGCGAACGGATCGACGAGGTCCGCCACCTCGAACTCGCCGAGCGCTTCATCGCCCGCGCCGCTCAGCTCGAGCGGATCCAGGACCTGGTCGGCAGGGCGGACAGCGCGCTCGAGGTGATCGCCAGCGAGATCGGGGGCTTCCGCGCGAACGCCGCGGCTTATGGTGCCACCCTCGAGGGTGCGGCGAGCCGGCTCGAGGGCGACGGCCGGATCGACGCCGTGACGGTCCTCGTGAGCGAGCTGAAGGCCGCCACCCTCGCCATGCGCGAGCGAGCGGACGCGCTCGAGCGCGAGCTCGGCCGGCGCGACGCCGAACTCGCGGCAGTGCGGGCCGATCTCGTCAAGGCCGAGGAGGCGATCAGCACCGATCCCTTGACCGGGATCGGCAATCGCCGTCTGTTCGATCGGGCGCTCAGGAAGCTCGCGGCCGAGGCCGCCAAGCGCGGCAGCCCCCTCGCCCTGCTCATGGTCGACATCGATCATTTCAAGCGCTTCAACGACACTTACGGCCACCCGGTGGGCGATCTCGTCCTCAAGCTCGTCGCCGCCAAGCTCGCCGAGCGGGCGCTGCCCCCCCGGATCGCGGCGCGCTACGGCGGCGAGGAGTTCGCGCTGCTCCTGCCCGGCAGCGACCTCGCGGAGGCGGTCGAGCTCGCCGAAGGGATCCGCGCCGAGGTCGCCGATCGCGAGGTCGTGCTCAAATCCGACGGCCGCAAGCTCGGCACCGTGACGCTTTCGATCGGAGTCGCCGCGCTCGGTCCGGGCGAGCCGGCCGACCGTTTCCTCGCCCGAGCGGATGCCGCCCTCTACCGGGCCAAGGAGAAGGGCCGCAACCGGGTCGAGCGCGCGACCGACTGAGCCGCTCAGGCCGGTGCGGGGGCGCGCGCACCCTCCTCCGCGAGCGCACGGGCGTGCGCCTGGATCCGCGCGATCATGCTCGCGAGCCCGTTGGCGCGCCCGGGGGTGAGGAAGAGGGTGAGACCCACCTCGTTCAGAACCTCGGGCGGGTTGGCCAGGATCTCCTCGGGCAGCCGGTCGTCGTAGAGCTGCAGGAGGAGGGCGATCAACCCCTTGACGATGAAGGCGTCGCTGTCGGCCAGGAGGCGGATCCGACCGGTCGTGGGATCGCGCCGGGCCACGAGCCACACCCGGCTCTGGCAGCCCGGCACGAGATGAGCGTCGACCTTGAGCTCCTCGGGCATGGGCGGCAGCCGGCGGCCGCGATCGAGGATGTACTCGATCTTGTCGCGATACTCGTCGAACAGCGCGAAATCCTCCGCGATCGCCTGCGCGGCCTCCGCGATCGTCGCCGTGGCGGGCATGGGCTCCTCCTTCGAAGCCACAATCTGGCCGCGCGACCTGCCGCGATCAACCGGCCGCCGCGGGCGCGCGGGAGCCATGCGGCGGATCGTCTCGACCGTGGCGGGCATCGGGCCCACGCTGCGCCCATGACCCCACGCGCCGATCTCGAGGCTGCGCTGGCCCGCGAGCCGCGGGTCCCGCTCGCCTGCCTGCCGACCCCGCTGCACCCCCTGCCGCGCCTCTCGGCGGCGCTGGGCGGACCGGAGATCTGGGTCAAGCGGGACGATCTCACGGGCCTCGCCTTCGGCGGCAACAAGACCCGCCAGCTCGAGTTCCTCATGGCCGACGTCCTGGCCTCGGGCGCCGACACGGTGGTGGCCGGTGCCTACACCCAGTCCAACTGGTGCCGGCAGATGACCGCCGCCTGCGCCAGGCTGGGCCTGTCGATCGCCCTCGTGCTCGTGCACGGCCAGAAGGGCGCGAGGCTGCAGGGCAACCTCCTGCTCGACCGGCTCATGGGCGCCGATGTCACCATCGTCGACCTCGACACGATGGAGAAGCTGCAGCCGCTGATCGACGCCCGCGCCGAAGAGCTCCGCCGCCAGGGGCGGAAAGTCTACGTCGTCGAGCCTCTGGGCCTGCGCACCAACGTGCTCGGCACGCTCGGTTACGTCGCCGCCACGCTCGAGCTCGCCGACCAGATGGAGGCCACGGGCCGGGTCTTCCACGAGCTCTGGCAGTGCGGCGCCAACATGCAGCCCGCGGGCCTCGTCCTCGGCCTCCAGGCACTCGGCCTTTCGACCCGGCTCCGCACCGTGACCTCGATCCGCTGGTCGAAGCCGCGCGATGTCGACATCGCCGAGATCGCGAATGCCACCGCCGAGCGGCTCGGCATCCCCACCCGGGTCCTCCCGGCCGCGGTCGGCGCCACCGACGACTATATCGGCCCGGGCTACGGCATCCTCACCGAGGCCGCCCGCGAAGCCCTTCTCCTCTGCGCCCGCACCGAGGGGTTGATCCTCGATCCGGTCTACACCGCCAAGGCCATGGCCGGGCTGATCGACGCGATCCGGCAGGGCCGGATCGGCGCCGACCGGCGGGTGATCTTCCTCCATTCGGGCGGCACCCCGGCGCTCTTCGCCTACGCCGAGGATCTGGGCCTCGGCTGAAGGTCGAGGCGAGCGCCGGCGCGCAGCGTCTCGAACGCCTCGAGCGCCCGCGCTCGCGCCGCGGCGTGGTCGACGAGCGGCCTCGGATAGGTCTCGCCGAGCCGCACCCCGGCGGCCGCCAGCACGTCCGCCGGTGCCTCCCAGGGCGCGTGCAGGAAAGCGTCGGGCAGCCGGGCCAGCTCCGGGACCCAGCGCCGAACGTAGGCTCCGTCCGGGTCGAACTTCCGGGCCTGCAGGACCGGGTTGAAGATCCGGAAGTAAGGGGCGGCTTCGATCCCGCAGCCCGCCACCCACTGCCAGCCCGTGGCGTTGTTGGCGAGATCGGCATCGACGAGGGTGTCCCAGAACCAGCGCTCGCCCTCCTGCCAGGGAATCAGGAGATCCTTCGTCAGGAAGGAGCCGACGATCATCCGCACGCGGTTGTGCATCCAGCCCGTCCGCCAGAGCTCCCGCATCCCCGCATCGACGATCGGATAGCCCGTGCGCCCCCGCCGCCAAGCCCGCAACCCCACCGCGTTCCCGCGCCAGGGGAAGCCGTGGAACTCCGCCCGCAGCGCCCGCTCGGGCAAGTCTGGGAAATGGAACAGCGTGTGGTAGGCGAAGTCGCGCCAGATCAGCTGGCGAACGAACGGCCGGGCCTCGACCTCGCTCCGGCCCTCGCCGGCCGCGCGGGCCCGCACCGCGGCCAGGATCCGCCGCGGCCCGATCGTGCCCACCGCGAGATGGGGCGAGAGCCGCGACACGCCGGCCCGACCCGGGAAGTCGCGCATCCGCCCGTACGACCAGACCGGACCGCCCAGAAAGCGGTCGAGCAGCGCGCGCGCCCCGGCCTCGGAAGGCTCCCAGCTCTCGCGCAGCCCGACCGCCCGGTCCGGCCGCGAGGGTCGGAGCTCCCAGCTCTCGAGCGGCTCGCTCGCGATGCCCTCGGGACCGGCGAAACGCAGGCCGGGAGGGACGGGAAGCGGGGCGGG
>DAIOUO010000309.1:0-4406 GCA_036759485.1 Geminicoccaceae bacterium
TTCCACACCCGCTGCCCGAGGGTCATGGAGCTGTGCCGGCGGATCGAGCCCGCGCTCGCCGAGGTCCGGCCCGGGCATCGAGTCGCCTGTCACCTGCACGCGGCACCCGGCGGAGTGGTCGCGGTGTGACGATCCTCCACCCGCGCGCGCGGTTCGCCTTGCCCGGGAAGCGCCCCCGGCGGCCGGAGCAGCCGGCGGCGCCCCGGGCCGTCCGGGGTTGCGGGCGAGCCCGCATCTGCGAGGCGAAGCGAGCGACGCCACCCGCCGATTCGCTGCCGTCGACCGGCCCGAACGAACCGTGAGGAGGTGCCCTTGACCCGCCCGACCCGCGCGAGCTGTCCGCTCGATCTCGACGCACCCGGCAAGCGGCTCGGCTACATCCGAGTGCCCTACTCCTCCAACCGGTCGGCCTATGGCTGGATCGGTGTGCCGATCGCGGTGATCCGGGGCGGGGAGGGGCCCACCGTCTATCTCGGCGGCGGTAACCACGGCGACGAGTACGAAGGACCCATCACGCTCCTGCACCTCTTCCAGGAGCTCGAGCCCGGCCGGGTGCGCGGCCGGCTGATCCTGTTGCCGATGACCAACCTGCCGGCGGTGCTGGCCTATCGGCGCTGCTCGCCGATCGACGGTGCCAACCTGAACCGGATGTTCGTTGGCGATCCGGGGCTCGACCACGAGCCGACCAAGGCCATCGCCCATTTCGTGGAAGAGGTGCTGTTCCCCCTGTGCGATGCGGCGATCGACCTCCATTCGGGCGGTCGCACGCTCGACTACGTGCCGAGCGCGCTCGCCCGCACCGGGCCCGAGGATCCCTTGCGCGCACGCAAGCTCGAGGCCTTGCGGGCTTTCGGGGCGCCCGTGAGCTACCTCGTTCCGCCCGTCGGCAACGACAACGGCATTCTGGCGGCAGCCGACCGCAAGGGGATCCTGGCGCTCGGCACCGAACTCGGCGGGGCGGGCACGGTGACGCCCACCACACTCGCCGTGGCCCGGCGCGGTGTCCTGGGCTTCCTCGCGCATCTGGGCGTGCTCGAGGGGGCGCCCGCGCCGGAACCGACGCGGCTCGTGGAAGTGCGGGCCGAGCATTACGTCTACGCACCGCGCGCCGGCCTGTTCGAGCCCGCGGTGATGCCGGGGGACGAGGTCGAGGCCGGATCGGTGGCAGGTCGGCTGTTCGACTTGGACGAGCCCGAACGGCCGCCGCTCACGGTGCGATTCGAGGCCGCCGGCTTCGTCCTCTGCCGCCGGCCGATCCCTCTGGTCGAGCGTGGCGATTGTCTGTTCCATCTGGGCGCCGATCTACCCGGGTGACGGCGGCGAGCCGCGGCCATCGGTCGGCGCCGTAGGTGCGGTGGGCCCGGCTATCCGCTCTCCTGAGGTTCACGGATACCGGCAGAGACGGAAGGCGATGGGGCAGCACTGGCCCGGCGGGCACCGGTCGGTACCCGGACGCGAGGCAGCGACCCTCGCGCTCGCACTGGTGACGTGGCCCTGGCCGCCCTCTTTCCCGTTTCTTCGGGCCTGTCTGCTCGAAGTCTATGCCGAGCTGGGGCTCGCCGCCGAAGCTCCGGTGCTGGACTTGGCCTGCGGCGATGGTCGGTTCGCTCAGGCGCTCGTGGAGCGTGGGGTGATCCTACGGATCGATGCCGCCCTGGAGAGGTCGCCGGCCGACGCCGCGGCGGCGCGGCGATCCGGCGTTCCCGTCGTCCTGGGTGATCTTTCGGCCCTGCCCTTCGCCGATCGTGCCGCCGGCACCGTTCTCTGCAATACGGCGCTCAACTGTCTCTGGGGCGGGCCCGCGGCTCTGCCCGGCGTCCTCGGCGAGATCCACCGCGTGCTCCGGCCCGGAGGGCGGATCGTGGCGAGCATGCACGTCCGGGCCCACGACCAACTGTTGACGGGGGTGCGGCTCCTGCGGGGCCTCGGCCTCGGGAAGGCGGCGCGGCGCTATGCCGAGCGGGTGAACCGCGAAAACGGTCGGACGATCCATCTCGAGCCGGAGGATTGGCGGAAGGCTCTCGAGGCGGCGGGCTTCGTGGTCGAACGGACGAGGCCGCTGGTCGATGCCCGGGCGATGCGGGCACGCAGCCTCCTCCGGCTCGTCAAGTTCGTGCGGCCACGTGGGCTCGCCCGGCTGGTGACCCGCCGGCTCCTCACGGGTCTCATGGCACCGCTGATCGATGCGGTGCCGCAAGAGGGAGAGCCGACGGCCTTCCTCGTGCTGGTCGCCCGGCGGCGCGACTAGGGAGGGTCAGCGCATGCGGGCGGCCTGGGCGAGCGCCAGGTCGAGAGCGTGCTCGCGGGAGCGCGGTGCGTCGCGCAACGCGCAGACGATGACCACGCTCTCGGAGAGCTCCTGCGCCCGCTGGTGATCGAGACCCTGCGCCTCGAGCCAGGCGGTCAGCCGCTCGAGGGTCTCGCGCCAGACGCGGCCCGGCTCTTCGGCGCGCAGGGGCTCGAGGTCGTGCACATCCATGCCCGGGTTCCCCCGCAGGTCGTTCCGAACTTTACCGATCCGTAACCTAAGTTGGAGGAACCTGCGTTGTCGAGGCGGCGCGCGCACCGGCCGCACCGCATTGTGCCGTCCCGTCAACCACAGGCCGGCGGGTGCCGGGGTGCGCGGCGATCCCGGCCCTGGACAGGCCGCCCGCGCATGCCTATAGGGGGCGAGCCGCCCAGGTAGCTCAGTCGGTAGAGCACGTGACTGAAAATCACGGTGTCGGTGGTTCGATTCCGCCCCTGGGCACCATCACCTCCGATCGATCGTGGCGTTCGTAGCCGGCTGGAGCGCTTCGTCTCCGCCGACGCCGAAGCGTGACCGCGGAACGACCCACGGCGGCACCCAGCAGCGCCGCCCAGGTCACGGTGACGGCTGGGATCTGCCAACCGAAATCGACGAGCGCGTGGAGCCCCTGGACGAGGGTCGCACCGAGCGCGATCGTGGGTAGCGGACTCCTGCTGCCACGTCGAATCGCCGCGATGCACGGGACGTGTAGGAAGAGCACCGCGAGCGCGAGCGCCGCGGCGGCCGGCAGGCCGAGTTCGACCGCGAGCTCGAGGTAGGTGTTGTGGGCGTAGTCCCAGGGGCCCGATGTCGGGAACCGCTCGTCCCGAGCGTGCTCGAACAGGCTCAGGAAGCCACCGTAGCCGTGCCCGAGCCAGGGCCGCTCGGCGATCCGCTCGAGGGTCCAGCTCCAGGCGAGGAGGCGGCCCTCGATGCCCGGGCTGAACGCGCTCGCCGGATCGAGGTTCACGAGCCGGTCCCAGAGGAGCTCGCCACCGGCCGAAAGCGCCCACCCCACGAGCCCGGCGGCGAGGCCGAGTGCGGCCAGGAGAAGGGGGGTGCGGGCACCGCGCAGGCCCGCCCCCAGCAGGATCAAGAGCGTGAGCGCAAGGGCGAGCGCGCCGCCCCGCGAGGCGCTCGCGGCGACCGAGAGCAGACAGGCCATCAAAGCAGCCGCGAGCAACGGCCGGCTCTGAAAGGCGGTCTGGAGGACCCGGCCGAGCGCGGCCCGAAGGCTCGGCGTGTCGGCCTCGCGCCGGGCTTGCTCGAGGAGGAAGAGGAACGCGATCACCGCGCCGAGATTGACATAGGCGGCGAAATGGTTGGGATTGACGAAGCTGCCCGAGATCCGTTGAAGGGGCAGGTGGCGGCCGAAGAGCTCGTCCCAGCCGAGTACGATCCGCACGAAGGCAAAGAGCGCCTGGGCGGTGATCAGCACGAGGACGGCCTGGACGAGGCGCTCGGCCAGGGTCCGGTGCGAGCCGATGGCATAGCCGACGGCGAACAGGGCCACGGGGCCGAGCAGCCGCAACAGGGCCTCGCGGGCGCGCGGCGGGTCGATCGCGATCGCCGGTCGGGCGGCGAGCTCGGAGGGCAGAAGCGACCAGATCGGATGGGCGAACTCGGGCCACGGGCTCGGCCCGGCCTGGAGGAGGATCCAGGTCACCACGGCGAGGAGGAGGACCGTCGCGAGGCGGACCGTCACCGGCAGGCTGGCGGCGCGGATTCGGCCGAGAGCCACGCCTGCGCCGAGCAGGAGGAGCAGGCCGGAGGCGGCGAGGAAGAGCGTCGACCAGGCCCAGGGACGGTTGGCGCCGAGCGGCCAGGGAGCGAAGGCCAGGAGCAGCACCAGCAGGGCGAACAACAGCCCCTCGAACGCACGCACGGCCGATGCCTCGGCGGTGCCCGCGCGACGACGAGGTCGCCGGGGCTCGTCTCGGGGCTCGTGGGAATCGACGATTCCGCCCGAAGTAGAATAGCCTTGCAACTTTCGAACCGATCGATTGATACCTGCTTCGCCTTCGGCATATCACTTGCGTCGGGCTCTATGAGGGCTTATACGGTTGTTCATCATTGGGGAAGGAGGATCGTCATGCGTCGGGGTCTTGCTGTCGTGGCG
>DAIOUO010000310.1:0-4389 GCA_036759485.1 Geminicoccaceae bacterium
GTCCGAGCCTCTGCCGATCGCCCCCTTCCCGCCCGACAGCCCCTTCGCCGGCCTCGTGCCCACGGCCGAGACGGTGGTCCGCCGCCAGGTGCTGGCCGAGCCCGGCCCGCAGCTCGGCCGTGCCACCCTCGCGGCCCTGGTCGACGGGACGCCGATCGTCACCGGCCGCCGGCTGGGCGCCGGCTGGCTCCTCCTGGTTCACACCACGGCGAACACGAGCTGGAGCAACCTGCCGCTCTCCGGCTTGTTCGTCGACATGCTGCGCCGCACCCTGGCGCTCGCCCCGGGCGCCGGCCTGGTCCAGAAAGGGCCGCTCGAGCTGCACCGGGCGCTCTCCGCCCATGGTGCCCTCGGGGCCCCGCCCGCCGATCTCTTGCCGATCGACGCCGCCGCCTTCCGCGAGGCGCGCGCGAGCCCGCGCACCCCGCCCGGGCTCTGGGCGCCGGTGGCCGCCGCCGGGGCGGCCGAGGCCGAGCCCGCCCGGGTGGCGCTCAACCTGCAGTCGGCCGTGCCCGACCTCCTGCGGCTCGGGGCGAACGAGCTCGGCGAGGCGGTTCGCGGCTACGGCCGGGCCCGCGAGCTCGATCTCGGCCCCTGGCTCCTGCTGGCCGCTCTGCTCCTCGCGCTCGTCGATCTCGTGATCGGCTGGGCGCTGCGCGGCCTCTTGCCGCTGCCCGCGCTGCGGCCACTGCCGCGGGCGGCGGCGCTCGGCCTCGGGTTCCTCGCCGGCACGGCCGCGGCGGCCTTCGCCCAGAGCACGGCCGAGGATCCCCGCTGGGCCGCGGCCTGGGAGACCCGGCTCGCCTACGTGTTGACCGGCCGGCCGGACGTCGACGAGGTGACCGAGGCGGGCCTGCGCGGGCTCGGCCGGGTGCTGATCGAGCGCACCAGCGTGGAGGTCGGCGATCCCGTGCCGGTCGATCCGGTGCGCGACGATCTGGCGCTCTACCCGCTCCTCTACTGGGCCGTGCCGCCCGACCATCGCGACCTGCCGGTCGAGGCTCTGCAGCGGGTCCAGCGCTACCTCGAGAGCGGCGGGATGATCCTGTTCGACACCCGCGACGCCGGCGCCCTCCTGCCCGGCCAGGAGGGTGGCGGGCCGGGCGAACGGCGCCTCGCGAGCCTCCTGGCCGGCCTCGATCTGCCGCCGCTCGTGCGGGTGCCGCCCGACCACGTGATCGGCCGCTCGTTCTACCTCCTGCAGGACTTCCCGGGCCGCTTCACCGGCCAGCCGCTGTGGGTCGACCAGGCCTCACCCGCGATCAACGACGGTGTGTCGAGCCTCGTGATCGGCGCCAACGACTGGGCCGCCGCCTGGGCCGAGGACGAGCGGGGCCGCACGCTCTTCCCGGTCGTGCCGGGGGGCGAGTTGCAGCGCGAGATGGCCCGCCGCTTCGGGGTCAACCTCGTGATGTACGCCTTGACCGGCAACTACAAGACCGACCAGGTCCACATTCCCGCGCTGCTCGAGCGGCTCGGGCAGTGAGGAAGCGCCCCGGCCGATGACCGCCAGCGTCGCCCTCGCCTTCGAACCGCATTTGCCCTGGCCCGTGCTCGCGGCCCTCGCGGTCCTGGCCGCCGCCCTGATCGGCTACGGGCTCTTCCGCCGGGCGCGCGGCACGCTGCTCCGCCTCCTGCTCGCGGCCATCCTCCTCCTCGCTCTCGCCAACCCGGTGCTGCGGCGCGAGGAGCGGGCCCCGCTCGACGACGTCGTGGTGCTCGCCCTCGACCGCTCGCCGAGCATGCGGCTCGCCGATCGGACCGCCCGCCTCGAGGAGGCGGCGGCCACCCTGCGCGAGCGGCTCGCCGCCCTGGGCGGGCTCGAGGTCAAGGAGATCGAGCTTCCGGGTGGGCCCGAGGGCACCCGTCTCGCCGCACCGCTCGACGAGGCGCTCGGCCAACTCGACCGCGCCCGGCTCGGGGCGGTCATCGTGGTGACCGACGGGGTGATCCACGACGCGCCCACCGATCCCGAGCGGGCGCGGGCGATCGGGGCGCCCGTACACGCGCTCCTGGTCGGCCGGCCGGACGAGGTCGACCGCCGTCTCGTGGTCGAGCAGGCGCCGAGCTTCGCCATGGTGGGCGAGCCGCAACGGCTCACCCTCGGCTTCGACGATCTGCCGGCCGGCCGGGGCGGGCCCGCCCGGATCACGGTACGGCGCGACGGCCGCGTGCTGGCCGAGCTCGACGCGCTGCCGGGCGAACGAGCCGAGGTCCCCTTCACTCTCGATCGAGCCGGCCGGAGCGTGCTCGAGGTCGAGGTGGCGACGCGGGAGGGCGAGCTCACCACCCTCAACAACCGCACCGCCGTGACGATCAACGGGGTACGCGACCGGCTGCGGGTGCTCTTGGTCTCGGGTCAGCCCTATCCGGGCCTTCGCGTCTGGCGCAACCTCCTCAAGGCGGATGCCGCGGTCGACCTCGTCCACTTCACGATCCTCAGGCCGCCCGAGAAGCAGGACGGCACACCGATCCGCGAGCTCGCGCTGATCGCCTTCCCCTCGCGCGAGCTGTTCGAGGTCAAGCTGCACGAGTTCGACCTCGTCATCTTCGACCGCTACAACCGGCGGGGCCTCCTGCCCCTGCCCTATCTCGAGAACGTCGCCCGCTACGTCGAGCGGGGCGGAGCGCTGCTCGAGGCGGCCGGGCCGGAGTTCGCGACACCCACGGGCCTCTACCGGACGCCGCTCGCCCGGGTGCTGCCCGGCCGGCCCTCGGGCGAGGTGATCGAGCGGCCCTTCCAGCCGCGGCTCACCGACACCGGCCGGCGGCATCCGGTGACGAGCGGCCTCGCCGCCGACCCGACCGAGCCCGGCTGGGGCCGCTGGCTGCGGCAGATCGACGTCGACCCGGGCGACGCCACGGTGCTCATGAGCGGGGCCGGCGAGCGGCCGCTCCTCCTGCTCAAGCGGGTGGGCGAGGGCCGCGTCGCCCAGCTCCTCTCCGACCATCACTGGCTCTGGCAACGCGGCTTCGAGGGCGGCGGGCCGCAGGCCCAGCTGCTGCGCCGGCTCGTGCACTGGCTCATGAAGGAGCCTGAACTCGAGGAGGAGACGCTCGAGGCGGCACCCCACGAGGAGGGGATCGAGATCGTCCGTCGCTCGCTCGAGCCGAAGCCGGTCGAGGTCGTGGTCACCGCGCCCTCCGGGGCCCGGACCCGAGCGACTTTGACCCCCGACGCCGACGGCATCGCCCGGCTGCGGCTGCCGGCCGAGGAGGACGGGCTCTGGCGGGTCGAGGACGGGACGCGGGTGGCGCACGTGATGCCGCGCCTTCTGGCGGCGGCCGAGCTCGCCGAGCTGCGAGCGAGCGCCGAGCGGCTGCGAGCGCTCGTGGAGGCGACGGGCGGAGCGGCCCTCTGGCTCGCTCGGGAGGGCGTGCCGGAGCTGCGGCGGGTGGCGGAGGAGCGGCGCACCGCCGGGCGCGGTTGGCTCGGGATCGTCGCCCACGAGGCTTACACGGTGACCGGGGCGAGCCGCACGGCACTCTTGCCGCCCTGGCTCGCGCTCGTGCTCCTGCTCGCGGTGGCGGCGGCCGCCTGGTGGCGCGAGGGCCGCGGCTGAGAGGAGGGGCCAGCGGCGGCGGCGCGTTGTGCGCTGCGCGATGCGCCTCTATATCGAGGGCGGTCCGGCCGCAGCGCAAGCCGGTCGGCGTCGGTTGCGGCGCCCTCTTCCGCGCACGAGGCTCATCCGACATGGCCCGACGCAGGCAGGTCTACGAGGGCAAGGCGAAGATCCTCTACGAGGGGCCCGAGCCCGGCACGCTCATTCAGTACTTCAAGGACGACGCCACCGCCTTCAACAACAAGAAGCACGCCGTCATCACGGGCAAGGGCGTGCTCAACAACCGGATCTCCGAGTATCTGATGATCAAGCTCGGGGAGATCGGTATCCCGACGCATTTTTTGCGCCGGCTCAACATGCGCGAGCAGCTCATCAAAGAGGTCGAGATCATCCCGCTCGAGGTCGTGGTCCGCAACGTCGCCGCCGGCAGCCTGGCCCAGCGCTTCGCCCTCGAGGAGGGTTCGCCGCTGCCGCGCTCGATCGTCGAGTACTACTACAAGAACGATCAGCTCGGCGATCCGATGGTCACCGAGGAGCACATCACCGCCTTCGGCTGGGCGACCTACCAGGAGCTCGACGAGATCCTCAACCTGTCGCTGCGCATCAACGACTATCTGCTCGGCCTGTTCACCGGCGCCGGTCTCAGGCTGGTCGATCTCAAGCTCGAGTTCGGCCGGCTCTGGGAAGACGAGGACATGCGCATCGTCGTGGCCGACGAGCTGAGCCCCGACAATATGCGGCTCTGGGACGCCCGCACCAACGAGCGGCTCGACAAGGACCGGTTCCGCCGCGATCTCGGCAACGTCCAGGAGGGCTATGCCGAGAT
>DAIOUO010000311.1:0-4385 GCA_036759485.1 Geminicoccaceae bacterium
CACACCTCCCGGGCCGCCGTCGTCCGGGACACGACCGGTCCCGGAGGGCGGGGAGTGCCCCTTCCACGGCGCGGCGCCTCGCCCCTCGTCCGCCGAGGTTCGACCCGCCCGATCCGGTCCGGCGCCACCGACGCGACCCCGCTCGGCACCGCGAAGGAGAGCTCCGTGCGCGGACCCGACCGTCCCGGCGCCTCGCGCTCAGACGTGCAGGCGATGCTCGAGCAGGTAACGATAGGCCTCGATGATCTCCCGCAATCGCGCCTCGGCCGCCCGGTCGCCGCCGTGCAGGTCGGGATGGTGGCGCTTGACGAGAAGCTTGAAGCGGGCCTTGAGCTCGGCGAGCGTGAAGCCGGCCTCGAGCCCGAGCCGCCGCATCATGGCGAGCGAGCGAGGCTCCGGTCGCGGCCGGGTCGTCGTCGCCCGTCCCCCGAGAATCCCGAGCGGGTCCGAAAAGGCCGCCTCGGCGAACCGCCCGCCGGGGGCCACCCCGAACCGCCAGGTCGGCCGATGCCAGGTGACGTCGGCCCGCCGGTGGCGATCGATCTCGGCCGGGCTCATGCCGGCGAAATAGTCCCAGCGCCGGTTGTGTTCGCGCACATGCTCGAGGCACAGCCAACGGTAGGCCCGCAGCTCCTCGCGCGAGCGCGGCGCCCGGTGCAGCCCCTCCGCCTCGCATCCCGGCCACTCGCAGCGGCGCGGCGGCGGCCGCTGCCGCTCGGCCCAGGGCCGGGCGAGGTGGGCGTCGATCGAGGGGGCACGGGAAGGGTCGCTCATGGCCGGATCATGGCCCGCGGGCCCGGTCCGGGCAAGGCGCGGAGCCCACCCGTCGCATCGGCTCCGGGAGGCCGGCGCGGCCCCGGCCGTTCAGTCCTCCTCCGGTTCCGAGGCGGCGAGCGCCCGGGCGAGGTTGCAGATCGCGTCCTGATATTTCCGGTTCGGCATCGCCACGAAGTTGCGCGCGAGCTCGAGAAGCATCCGCTGCTGGGGCGTCGGTTTGAAGCGCTGCTCGCCTTCGAGGCCCTCGAAGAAGTAGCCGACGTCGACACCGAGCGCCTGGGCGATGGTGAACAGTCGGCCGGCGGCGATCCGGTTGATGCCCTTCTCGTATTTGTGCGCCTGCTGGTAGGTGACACCGATCAGCTCGGCCATCTGCTGTTGGGTCAGGCCCAGCATGATGCGGCGCTCGCGCATGCGCGCGCCGACGTGGCGGTCGATGTCCTGGGCCCGTGAACGGCCCGGTCCGCTGCGGGACACCACCTTGGGGTTCGAGGCAGCCATGATCGTCTCCCAACCGGCTCCACCTTCGCACGACGCCGCCCCGGCGGGGTCGCCGGGCACACGTCGGATGCGGCCGGCAGGTTCCGGCCGCGCTCTACCTCGAGGTTAGGCGCCGGGTGGTTGAAACTTCGTTAAGCGCGAACTTACCTGCTCGCGTACAACCTGGGGGTCAGTCCGGCCCCGTGCAATATCCCGGTGCGCCGAGTCTGCCGGCACCGGACGGAGGAGGAGGATCGAGGATGAGCGTGCGTGCCGAGATCGAGCGCCGGCTGCGCGAGGGCTTGGCCCCCGAAAAGCTCGCCATCGTCGACGAATCGGCCCGCCACGCCGGCCACGCCGGTGCCCGCCCGGAGGGCGAGACCCATTTCCGGGTGACGGTGGTGAGCGCCGCCTTCCGAGGTCTGCCGCGGCTCGAGCGGCAGCGGCTCGTGCATCGTCTCCTGGCGGACCTGCTGCGCGAGCGGGTCCACGCGCTCGCGGTCGTGTGCCGCGCTCCGGGCGAGCCGGGCGCTTGAGCCGCGTCCTGCCGGCTCAGCCGGCCCGCGGCCGCCAGCCGGCGCGGGCGATCGCCTCCGAGATGAGCTCGTGCGCCCGCTCGGGCTCGGCCCAGCCCCGCACCTTCACCCACTTGTTGGGTTCGAGGTCCTTGTAGTGCTCGAAGAAGTGGGCGATCCGGGCGAGATCGATCTCCGGGATGTCGCGGTAGGTCCGGGTGTTCTTGTGGATCTGGGTGATCTCGTCGATCGGCACGGCCAGGACCTTCTCGTCCGGCCCGGCCTCGTCCTCCATCTCGAGCACGCCGATCGGCCGGGCGCGCAGGATCGCACCCGGGATCACGGGCATCCGCCCGACCACCATGACGTCGATCGGATCGCCGTCGCCCGCCAACGTGTTCGGGATGAACCCGTAATTGCACGGGTAGAACATGGTCGTGTAGAGATAACGATCGACGAAGATGAAGCCGCTCTCCTTGTCGTATTCGTACTTGATCGGGTCGGAACGCAGCGGGACCTCGATCAGAACGTTGATCTCGAAGGGCGGATTACGCCCCGGGGCGAGCTTGGCGATGTCCATGGTCGGCTCCGATCGGCGGGCGGATCTCAGGGCCAGGCGACGAGCGGCGGCAGCGACATCAAGATCGCCTCGGGATTGCCGCCGGTCTCGAGCCCGAAACGAGTGCCGCGGTCGTAGAGCAGGTTGAACTCGACGTAGCGACCGCGGCGGACGAGCTGATGGGCCCGTTCCCGTTCGGTCCAGGGTCGGTCCATGTGACGGCGGACGATCGCCGGGTAGACCTCGAGGAAGGCTTCGCCCACCGCCCGCGTGAAGGCGAAGTGGCGCTCGAAGTCGCCTTCGAGATAGTCGTAGAAGATCCCGCCCACACCCCTCGGTTCGCCCCGGTGCGGGATGAAGAAATACTCGTCGGCCCAGGCCTTGAACCGGGCATAGGCGTCGGGCGCGTAGGTGGCGCAGGCGGCCTCGAGACGGGCGTGGAAGCGGGCCGTGTCCTCGGGATCGGGAACGATCGGATTGAGGTCCGCACCGCCGCCGAACCAGCTCCGGGTCGTGCGGATGTGGCGGGTGTTCATGTGCGCGGGCGGCACGTGCGGCGACCAGAGATGGGCGACGAGCGAGATGCCCGAGGCCCAGAAGCGCGGATCCTGCTCCGCCCCCGGGATCTGCGCGGCGAAGCGCGGCTCGAAGGTGCCCCAGACGGTCGAGACGTTGACCCCCACCTTCTCGAACACCCGGCCGCGCATGATCGCCATGACACCGCCACCGCCGCCCGGCCGCTGCCAGGGCGTGCGCTCGAAGCGCCCGGGCGGCCGGCTCTCGGCGAACGGACTGCGGCATTCCTCCTCGATCGCCTCGAAGGCGGCGCAGATCCGGTCCCTCAGGCTCTCGAACCAGGCCCGCGCCCGAGCCTGCTCCGGTCCTTCCGCGTAAGGCTCGCTCATGCCCGCCCCTCGTCCACCGCGGCCGCCGCCAGCGCATCGAGCGCGCCCGTCCGGCGCAGCGCCTCGCCGAGCACGATCGCACCGGCCACGACCAGGTTCAACGCACGCCGCGCCGGCGCCATCGGGACCCGCACCGCGAGCCCCGCTCGCGCCTCGAGCCACGCCGGCACCCCGTGCCGCTCGT
This sequence comes from Geminicoccaceae bacterium, assembly GCA_036759485.1. Taxonomy (GTDB): domain Bacteria; phylum Pseudomonadota; class Alphaproteobacteria; order Geminicoccales; family Geminicoccaceae; genus JANXAZ01. The sequence continues at coordinate 3,421 of DAIOUO010000311.1, forward strand.
TGCCGACCAGCAAGAGATCGCCCGGTCGATAGTCGGCCCGGTGGTAGGGGAGGGTCGCCTTCGTGCTCAAGAGCACGATCCGCCGGCCGTGGGCCACGCACCAGCGGCAGAAGGTCTCGGCGTCGAGGTGGAAGCGCGGCTCGAGATGGGCACCGTAGTCGAGCGCCGCCTCCCGGATCCGCCGGTCGCCCGCCGGGAAGCCCAGGGGCCCGATCACGTGCAGCGGCACGCCCAGGCAGGCGCAGAGCCGGATCGCGGCACCCAGATTGTGTGGCCGCTCGGTCTCGTGGAGAGCGAGGCCGACCGGCTCTCCGACCCCCGCCCCGCCGACATGGTCGTTGCGACCTTCGGTCGCTTGCCGCACCGTCGCACCGTCCCTAGCTTGCGCGCCGCGGCGCCGGGGAGCCTGCGCCCGGCCGTTCCGTTCGACCCGAGGAGCCCGTCGATGGCCGATGCGACCAGCACTGTCCAGCACGGCGAGGGCGGTACCCGCCGAGACTTCCTGGAGCTCGTGACCTGGTCGACGGTCGCAGTCGGGGCGGCGGCCATGGCCTGGCCGCTCATCCACCAGATGAACCCTTCGGCCGACGTGCTCGCGCTCGCCTCGACCGAGGTCGATCTCTCCAAGGTGCCGGAGGGCTCGTCGATCAAGGTCGTCTGGCGCGGCAAGCCGGTCTTCATCCGCCACCGCACCGCCGCCGAATTCGAGGCGGCCGAGAAGGTCGATCTCGCCACGCTGCGCGACCCGCAGCCGGACAGCGCCCGGGTCAAGCGTCCGGAATGGCTGATCCTCGTGGGCGTCTGCACTCATCTGGGCTGCATCCCGCTCGGCACCGCACCGAGCGAGCCGCGTGGCGACTACGGCGGCTGGTTCTGCCCCTGCCACGGCTCGCACTTCGACACCGCCGGGCGGATCCGGAAGGGACCGGCGCCCGCCAACCTCGTCGTGCCGCCTTACACCTTCC
>DAIOUO010000312.1:0-4336 GCA_036759485.1 Geminicoccaceae bacterium
GCCCACCGGTGCGCTCCTAGAAGCTCGCGCCATGACCTGCGCCGCGGCGGGCCTCGCGCCCCACCTCGAGCTCGTCAACCCGCAGGGCCGGCCCGAGCTCCTCCTGCTCGCCGACCATGCCGGCAACCGGGTGCCCGAGGAGCTCGCCGATCTCGGTCTGCCGGCCGAGGAGCTCGCCCGCCACATCGCTTTCGACATCGGCATCGCCCCGCTCGCCCGCCGCCTCGCCGCGCTGCTCGACGCCCCGGCGCTCTTGAACCACTGTTCGCGGCTCGTGATCGACCCGAACCGCCGGCCGGGCGAGCCCTCCTCGATCCCGGAGGTGAGCGACGGCACGCTCGTGCCGGGCAATCGTCGGCTCGATCCGACCGAGCGGGTCCGCCGCGTTCGGCTCTACCTGTTGCCCTGGCACCGGGCGATCGCCCGCCGGATCGCCCGCTGTCGGCGCGCCGGGATCCTGCCCACCATCCTTTCCCTCCACAGCTTCACCCCGCGCCTCGGCGGCGTCGATCGGCCCTGGCAGGTGGGTGTGCTCTGGCGCGACGACGACCGGCTCGCGGCGCCGCTGCTCGAAGCACTGCGGGCCAGGGGCGACCTCGTGGTGGGCGACAACGAGCCCTACTCCGGCAAGGACGCCTTCGGCTACACGGTCGAGTTCCACGCCCAGCGCACCCGGCTGCCGCATCTCATGCTCGAGCTGCGCCAGGACGCGATCGCCGAGCCGGCGCGGGCCGAGGCCTGGGCCGAGCTGCTCGCGGGCCATCTGCGCCCGCTCTTGGCCGAGGCCGGAGGGCTCGGTCTCTGGCCGGGTCGGCGTGCCGTGCGCGCCTGGAAACGGCCGACCGGCGGCTCCTCCGCGAGCGTGCGCGGCGCCGGTCGGTCGCGATAGACCTCGAGGGTCGACTGCCGCCGCCGTCTCAGAAATACCAGCTCAGCCGAGTGGCGACGAAGCCGTCCCGCTCGAGGGCGCGCAGCGAATCCTGCGGGCTCACGTTGAAGAAGAGCCGCGCCTCGACCTCGAGTCGGAGCCGGTCGGAGAGCCGGGTCGAGGCCTCGAGCTTGCCGTAGGTCGAGCGGCTGTCGCGGTCGATCGTCGCCCCGGCGAGCAGCGTCGTGTCGCGCACGTCGTTGAGGCCGAGCCTCAGGCCCAGGAACAGATCGTCCTCGAGGGCGACGGGCGGAGCCTCGGCCGCCTCGCGCCCGTCCCAGGAATATTCGGCGAGCAACCCGAGATCGACGCCGCTCTCGAGGACGTCGAAGAGCGTGTACTCGAAGCCGCCGACCAGGGCGGCGAAGCGGCGGCCCTGGCCGCGCCGGACGAGGCCCTCGAGCTTGAACGCCCAGGGCCCGGTCGTGAGCTGGGCATCGACGCTCGCCTGGTCGATCACCTCGTAGATCGGCACGGCGACCGGGCGGCCGCCCTGGAGCCGCCGCTCGAACCGGGGCTCGCGGCTCATCCCGTGGAAATAGGCGAGGCCGAGGTCGAGCCCGCCCGCGCTCAGGGTGTAGCGGCCGGCGAAGTCGACCCGCCGCTCCTCGCTCGAGCTCGAGAACTCGGCGTCCCGGGCCCGGATCGGCAAAGGGCCCCGCAGTCGCGCCTGGTCGTCCGGGAAGCCGCGTTCGCGGAACCAGGGCAGCGCGAAGAGCCGCACGGTCCCCCAGGAGCGCAGCAGGTTGAGGTTGAGCATCGGTTGGCCGAGCCGCTGCTCCCCGTCGAAGTCCTCGACCAGGTCGGTCTGGTTGACGATGTCGACGAGGTGGCGCGATTCGGTCACCCCCCAGAAGACCCGGTCGACGCCGAGGACGAGGTCCCAGCCCTCGCCGACCTTGAGGAGCTTGGCCTCGCGGATGTCGACGTGGCTGCGGTGCTGATCGTCGCGGTCGATGCGGGCGAACGGCACCAGCACGAACCGATCCTTGCCGTTCGCGTCGATCCAGGCGAGCTCGGGCTCCGCCAGGAGCGAGGGCGAGAAGGTCGTGTCGCGCTGGCCGGCGAAGGCCGGCTCCTCGGGAAAGCTGCGCAGTTCGACCCCGATCCGACCGCCGAGCCGGAACTCCTGCGCCGAAGCGACGGCCGCGCCGGCCGCGGCGAGCAGGGCGAAGGCGGAAACGGCGAGGGTCGAGCGGGCACGGTCCGGTCGCATCGCGGGATCCTCCCGAGGGCCCTGCCGCCCGCCGGCGGCCGTCAGGCCCGGCCGGGGGCACGGCCCCCGTCGAAGCAGTGCACCTCGCCCAGAGGTGAGGGTGCGGCGAGCGCGGCGACGAGCCCCGGCCCCGGCTCGAGGTCGAGGAGGGCCAAACTTTCCGGCCGGCCGTGACCGCCGCGCATCGCAGGCTCGTCCCGCAGGCCCGTGCCCTCGGCCTTGCGGTGGGCCTCCTCGCGCACCCAGGCGCGCAGGAGCACGCGGTTGCGCGCCGCGGGCGGCAGGGCGGCGAGCGCCCGCCGCTCGCCCGGATCGAGCAGGAAGGCGGCGAGCGCCTCGGGATCGTCGAGCGGCCGCAGCCGCTCGAGATCGACGCCCAGGGTCGCGACCGCACCGATCGCGAGCAGCCCCCAGCGGCCGGCACGGGCGAGGGAGAAAGCGAGCGGCGGCCGCCCACCGGCGAGCAGCGGCTTGCCGAACGGCCCGAGGACGATCGGCACCGCCTCGGGCGGAAGGGCGAGCCGCGCGGCCAGGAGCCGGCGCAGCGCCGTGCGGCCGGCGAGGAAGCGCCGCCGCGCCGGCTCGGCGAGCGCCCGGGCGCGCTCGCGCTCGGCCGAGGGCAGGGCCGAGGCGTCGGCCGGCGCCCGGTCGAGGTCGAGCAGCCGCAGCTCCACGGAGGGTGCCAAGGGCCGCCCTCAGCGGGCGCGCTCGAGCGCCCGCGGCGAGAAGTCCTCGTCCGCCAGGCCGACGCGGAAGGCGTAGTCGCGCCAGAGCATGCGCGTACTCTTGCCGCTCTGGTGGTTGCGCACGCTCACCGAGTCCGGCCGCCAGAAGCGCTCGGCATAGAGCCGATAGCCCTCGACCGTCATGGTCTTGAGGAGCGCGCCGCGGCGGTCGTAGGAATCGAGCCTCAACACCCGCAGCTCGACCGTGTCGAGCCAGGCGACCTGGCGGCTGTAGCCCGAGCCCGGCTCGACCGGCACCCGCTCGTTGACGTGGCAGAGCAGGTCCTCCTCCCCGGGACAGGGCTCGTCGCCGAGCCAGCGGTAACGGTAGCGCTCGACCTCCTCGCCGACCATGTCCTCGTAAGCCAGTTCGCTGCCGACGAAGGAGCCCGACCGGCCGCTCGCGCTGATCCGCTTCACCCGCTTGAGGGCCGGCAGATACAGCCACTGGTCGTCGTCGCCCTCCTTGTGGGCGATGGTGAGGAGCGCCGTGTCCTTGACGTCGGCCGGCCAGTCGAAGACCAAGAGACTCTTGTCGCCGTCGCCCTCGCTCTCCTTCACCGCCAGGCGGAAGCGTCGGCGGCTCTCGGCCCCGCTCTTGTCCGCGAGCACCATCTCGCCGGCCGCGGTGTAGTCGCGGAAACCGTCGCCGCGGGCGGCGGCGAGCCGGGCGATGGCGAGACCCCGCTCCTCCGCCGAGGGCTCGGCCACCGCCGGCGCCGCCAGCAGCAGAGCGAGCGCGCCGGCGAGCGTCCTGCCGCTCACAGCCGGCGCTCCATCCACAGGAGGAGCGGCGGCAGGCAGAGATAGTCGCCGAACCAGGCGATCGCGATCGTCATGGCGCTGAGCATCCCCATCTGGTGGGTGACCGCGAAGCCCGAGAGCGCCATCACCCCGAAGCCGAGGCCGAGGGCGACGGCCATCAACAGGCACGGCAGCCCCGAGATCTGGTAGCAGTGCCGGATCGCTTCCTCGGGGTCGAGGCCGAGCCGCTCGCGGGCGTGCCGCCAGTGGGCGAGAAGGTGGACCGTGTCGTCGACCACCACACCGAAGGTCGTGACCGCCACCGCCGAGACCGCGAGGTTGACCTCGCCCACGAGATAGCCCCACAGGCCGAAGGCCATGAAGGCCGGGAAGAAGTTCGGCACCAGGCTCAGCAGGCCGAGCCGCGCGCTGCCGAGCGCCGCTACCAGGAGCAGCGAGATCACGACGAGCCCGACCGCTGTGCCGGCCAGCATCGCGCGCACGTTCCGCTCGGAGAGCCAGGCGTACATGATGGAGAGCCCGGTGGGGGGCGCGGCGAGCTCGGGCACCCGGCCGCGCAACCAGGCCTCGCCCGCGAGGCCGAGCTCGCGGACCTCGTCCATGGTGACGTTGGCCAGGACCACCGTGAGCTTGCTCTTCGAGCGGGCGACGTCGAGCATCGAGCCCAGATCGTGGCCGCTCGGCAGCGACATCTCGTAGAGC
>DAIOUO010000313.1:0-4325 GCA_036759485.1 Geminicoccaceae bacterium
CTTGGGGCTCGCCGCGTCCATGTCGCCTCCCGCTTCCTCGCCCCCGCCGACCGCCGCCGCCGGGTGGCCGATCGGCAGCATGTTCGTGGCAAGATCGTGACTTGTCCATCGTCCCGCGGCGCTCGGCCCGCCGCCGCACCGGGGCATGTCCGGCGACGCCGTTCGACGATTGCGCGCCGGCCCGGAATGAGGGAAAGTCGGATGGGGAGGGGGCAGACATGCAGTGCGCGGACCTCGATCGCTATCTCGAGGCGTTCTTGGATGGCCGGCTCGGCCGCTCGCGCGCGCTGATGCTGCGCCGGCACCTGGCGGGTTGTCTCGCCTGTCGGGCGCGCTTCGAGCGGCTGCGCCAGTTCGAGCGCGAGCTGGCGGGCCGGATCCGCAGCCTCGAGCGGTGCGAATCGCTCTGGGGCGGCCTCGAGCTCGACCTCGTGCGGAGCGGAGAGAGCGCCCTGCCCGGCCTCGCCGCACCGCTCCGCGCCCTGCCACCGCCGCGCGCCAGCGCCCCACCCCCGGCCGCGGCACCGGCGGTCGCTCCCGGCCGCACGGTCGCACCCCAACCGGTCGCGCCGCCGCGGCCGCGCGGCCTCCGCTCGCGCCTGTTCGGTCTGGCCGTCGCCGCGGTCGCGGCCGGCGCGACGTTCCAGTTCGGTCTCTGGCTCTTCGACCCGCGCGGCCTCGAGGGCGGCGTGCCGGCACTGCTCGACCGGCTCAAGGGCGAACCACCGCTCGAGTTCAGGAGCGGCGATCCGGCCGCCGTCCGGGGCTGGCTCGCCTCCCGCCTCGCCGCGTCCGTCCCCGCCCTGCCGGTACCGGCCGGTTTCGAGCTCGTGGGCGGCCGCATCGACAAGCTCGGCGGCCTCGAGAGCGCGGTGCTCGTCTACCGGCGCGGCGAGGATACCGCACTCCTCTACCTCCAGCCGCGCCACGAGACGGTCGGCGGCGAGGTCGGCACCGATCTCTTGGCCAAGCTCGACGGCGGCGCCCGGCTCGCCTGGCAGGACCGCGACTTCTCCTACGCCGTGGTCAGCACCCTACCCGCGGCCGAGCTCGTCGGGCTCGGCCGACCGGTGGTGCCCGCCCGCTGAACCCTCGCCCGGCCGGAGCGGCTCAGCCGAGGAATCGCTCGATGAGCGCGTTGACCTCGGCGGCCCGCTCCATGTGCGCGAGATGACCCGTCGCGGCCAGCCGGTGGACGGCGATCCCGGCCGGTAGGCCTTCCGCGTGGGTCACGGGCAGGATCCGATCTTCTTCGCCCCAGATCACCTGCACGGGGCAGGCGAGCCCCCCGAGCCGCTCGCGCGCGAGCCATTGCTGCCGGCCGCCCGCGAAAGCGGCCGCCGCGATTCGTTCGAGGGCCGCCTGCGCCCCGTCCATCCGCTTGGCCTTGAGCACGTTCTCGACCATCTCGGCGGTCACGAGTTCCGGGTCGTGGACCAGCATCTCGAGCACCGGCCGCAGCTTGCGGGCCCGGCTCTGGGCGAGGAAGCCCTCGACGTAGTCCATCGCGATCTCGGGCCCGAGCCCGGCCGGCGCCAGGAGCGTGGCCGAGGCGACCCGCTGCGGCAGATCCAGGGCGAGCGCGAGCGCGATCGCACCGCCCAGCGAATGACCGACGAGATGGGCCCGTTCGACCCCGAGCGCGTCCAAGACCGCGACCACTGCATCGGCGAGGGCCGGCACGTCGCCCTCGCCGACCTCCTTGGCCGACCCGCCGTGACCGGGCAGGTCGAGGGCGATCGTCCGACGGCGGGCGGCGAGCTCGGCCTGGTTGAACATCCAGTTCTCGAGATCACCGCCGAAGCCGTGGACGAACAGGAGAGGCACGCCGCCTTCACCGACTTCCAGGATACGGATCCGGCGCCCGCCGGCATCGAGCTGGCGCGGCTGCGGGACCGAGGCGACGACCGCTGCGGCCTCGGAGGCGAAGCGGACCTCGAACTCGGCCACATAGGCGTCGATCGCCGAATCCGGCACCTCGGGTTCGGCCAGCACCGCGAGGAGCTTGCCGACCGGTACCGTGGTCCCGGGCTCGACCAGGATCCGGCGCAAGAGGCCCGCGGCGGGGCTCTCGAAGACGTTGGCGATCTTCGAGGTCTCGATGTCGCAGAGCTCGCGCCCCTTCTCGATCCGCTCGCCGGGTTGCACGTGCCAGGCGGCCAGGAGCCCCTCCTGCATGGCGAGGCCCCATTTCGGCATCACGACGGGCGTGATCTCGGCCACCCGCGTTCTCCTCCGGCTCGTGGCCTCAACTCTGGAACGCCAGGACCTCGCGGACCGCCGCCTCGATCTTGGCGGGCGAGGGGATGTAGAGGTCCTCGAGGGCCGGCGAGAAGGGCACCGGCGCGTGCGGAGCGGTCACCATCTTCACGGGCGCTCTCAGATCGGCGAAGCGCTCCTGGGCCACCAGTGCGGCGATGTCGCTCGCCATGCTGCAGCGCGGGTGCGATTCGTCGACCACTACCACCCGGCCGGTCTCGGCCGCGGTCTCGAGGATCGTCTCCCGGTCGAGCGGGGAGGTCGTGCGGATGTCGACCACCGTGACGCCGATCTTCTCCTTCGCGAGCTTGTCGGCCACTTGGTTGGCGAAGTTGACCATTCGGCCCATGGCGATCACGGTGACGTCGTCACCCTCGCGCGTCACGTTCGCCTCGCCGAAGGGGATGGCGTAAGGCTCGTCGGGTACCTCCGCCTCCTCGTCGTACATCGCCTTGTGCTCGAAGAAGATCACCGGGTCGTCGTCACGGATCGCCTGGATCAACAGACCCTTGGCTTCGTAGGCGTTGGAGGGCAGCGCCACCTTGAGCCCGGGGATGTGGGTGAAGATCGGGTAGAGGCACTGGCTGTGCTGGGAGGCGGCCCGGAATCCAGCCCCGTACATGGTCCGGATCACCACGGGCGTGACCGCCTTGCCGCCGAACATGTAGCGGAACTTGGCGGCCTGGTTGAAGATCTGGTCGAAGCAGACGCCGAAGAAGTCGACGAACATGAGCTCGGCCACCGGCCTGAGGCCGGTCGCCGCGGCTCCGACAGCCGCCCCGATGAACGCACTCTCGCTGATGGGCGTATCGAGCACCCGCCCGCGGCCGAAGCGCGGCATGAGGCCCTTGGTCACCCCGAGCGGGCCGCCCCAGGCATCGTCCTCGCCCGGGCTGCCCATGCCACCCGCCACGTCCTCGCCCATGAGGATCACGCGCGGATCGCGCTCCATCTCCTGCCGCAGCGCCTCGTTGATCGCCTGGCGATAGGTCTTCTTGGGCATGTGCGCCTCCCCGGCTCGTCCGGCCCGCGACTCAGTGGTAGGAGACGTAGACGTCGGTGAGGAGATCGGCCTCGGTCGGCATCGGCGCCGCTTTGGCTTCGGCCGTCGCCCGGTCGATCAGCTGCGCGACCTCGCGATCGATCGCGTCGAGTTCGGCCGGCTCGAGCAACGCCGCCTCGACCACCCGCTGGCGGAAGAGCTTCAGGCAGTCCCGCTCGGCCAACAGCCGCGGCACCTCGTCCTTGCCGCGGTAGGTCATCGCATCGCCTTCGAAGTGGCCGTAGTAACGCGCGAACTTGACGTGCACGAGGGAGGGTCCGCCGCCCTTGCGGGCCCGATCGATCACCTCGCGTGCCACCGCGTACACCGCGAAGAAATCGTGCCCGTCCACCTCGTAGCCGGGCATGCCGAAACCCGCCGCGCGTCCCACTTGGCTCCCCGCCACCGACCAAGAGGAGGCGGTCGATTCGGCGTAGCCGTTGTCCTCGATCACGAAGATCGCCGGCAGGTTCCAGATCTTGGCGAGATTGTAGGATTCGAGCGTGGTGCCCTGGTTGGAGCCGCCGTCGCCCACGAAGGCGATCGCCACTCCGCCGGTCCCGAGGGTCTTCGCGGCCAGGGCGGCGCCGCAAATCAGCGGCGGACCGCCGCCGACGATGCCGTTGGCGCCCATCATGCCCTTCTCGAGATCGGCGATGTGCATGGAGCCACCCTTGCCCCCGCACAAGCCCTCCTTCTTGCCGAAGATCTCGGCCATCATCGCCTTCACGTCGCAGCCCTTGGCGATGCAGTGACCGTGCCCGCGATGGGTCGAGGCGATGTGGTCGCGGTCCTCGAGGTGCATGCAGAAGCCGACGGCGGAAGCCTCTTCGCCGGCGTAAAGATGGACGAAGCCGGGGATGTTGCCGGCCGAGAATTCTTCGTGGACCCGGTCCTCGAAGGCCCGGATCGTCCGCATCTGGCGATAGGCCCGGACGAGTTCGTCGCGGCTCAGCTGCATGGGCGCCTCCCTGGCTCGCACCGCTCGTTGTCGACCACACATAGCCGAGCGGGTCCCCTTGGC
>DAIOUO010000314.1:0-4321 GCA_036759485.1 Geminicoccaceae bacterium
CGGGCGCGGACGCGATCGGCTTCGTGGCCGAGCTGCCGGTCGGTCTCGAGGTCGAGGCCGACCGCGACCAGCTCCACCGCGTCCTGGTCAACCTCCTGCGCAACGCCCGCGAGGCGCTCGGCGAGCGGCCGGGCACGGTGCGGGTACGGGCCCGGATCCGCGGCGAGCGGATCGCGATTTCGGTGATCGACGACGGACCGGGGGTGCCCGAGGCGATCCGGGGTGCCCTCTTCACGAGTTTCGTGAGTGCCGGCAAAGACGACGGCAGCGGCCTCGGCCTCGCCATCTGCCGCGAGCTCGTCCGCGCCCAGGGGGGCGACATCGTGCTCGAGCGGACCGGCCCGGACGGCACTATCTTCACCTTGACGCTGCCCCACCCCTCGGCCGCCGGTGCGGCCGGGCGATGGGCGGCGGCGTGAGGTCCGGAGCGATGTCGATGCGTTCTTTCGTGCTGCTGCTCTCGTTGTTGTCGGTCTCGGTCGCTCTCGCCGCCTGTGCCGAGCGGAATCCCGAGCTCGCCGGCTATCCCGGTCTCGCCTTCGAGATCGAATCCTTCTACGAGACCCATGCCTGGGAGCGGAACGCCACCTGTCTGCGGCCCGAGATGGCGATCGCCCGGATCGAGACGCTCGAGGACACCCCGGAGAAACTCGTGGTCAAGGTCCGCTACCACTGGGAGGACAAGAGCTTCGGTCGCGACGAGGAGATGTTCCCCCGGCGCGGTGGCGGCGGCTGGTGCTCGGATTGGGGCGAGCGGGTCTTCACCCTCGCCAAGCGGCCGGACGGTCGCGTTTCGGTCGTCGCGATGACCGGGCCGCAGCGCGAGCGCGGCTGAGTGCTCCCGGCCGCTCGCGGCGCACCCCGAGGCACTCGCAGGCGCGCGAGCGCCGCCGAGCCGGGGCGGGCCGGTGGGTGCCGGCCGTTCAGCCTTCGCGGAAGGCCTCGGCCTTGGCCCGCCAGAGCCGATCGGTCAGATAGGACAAGATGCTCCGCTCGCCGACCTTGAGCTCGACGTCGACCAGCATGCCCGAGCCCAGGGCGAGTTCGCCAGGCCGGCCGCCGAGCTCCTGCCGGGCGGTCGCCACCGTCACGAGATAGCTGGCGGTCCCGCCCTTGGGGTCGGGGCTCGCATCGGCCGCCACCTTCACCACCTTGCCGGGCAGCGTGCCGTAGCGCAGGAAGTCGAAGGTGCGGACCTTGACCACGGCGTCGAGGCCCGGCTTCACCTTGCCGATGTCTTCGTTGGCGACCCGAGCCTCGACCACGAGCCCCTCGCCCTCGGGCACGAGGCGCAGGATCGGCTCGTTGGCGCCGATCGACTGTCCGGGACCGGTGACCGCGAGGTCCTGGACGATGCCCGCGACCGGCGCCGTCACGAGCATGGTATCGAGGATGCCGACCTGGGCCGTGACCTGCTCGTAGAGCCGGTCGCGCTCGGCGACCGTGCGCTGCAACTCGTCGAGGACCTCGGTCTTCGCCTCTTCCTCGAGCACGGCGAGGCGCGCCTCGGCCTCGGCGAGGGCGGTGCGGGCGCCGGCGAGCGCCGCCTCGCCCTTGGCCCGCTCGCCCTCTGCGGCCGCGACCTGACGCTCGACCTCGACCTGCTTCAGCTTGGGATAGAGGCCGCGTTCGGTCAGTTCGTTGACCGCCTCGAGCTGCTGGCGGAGAAGGACGAGGCTGTTGCGGACCCGGCCGAGTTCGGCGGCCGCCCCCTTGAGCTCGTTGGCGCGGGTCTGGACGAGCCGCCGGGCCGCCTCGCGGCGGGCGGCGAGCGCCGCCGCGCGGGCCGCCTTGAGCCGCTCCTGTGCCTCGACGAGATCGGGGCGGTCGCGGGCGAGCTGCGGATCGACCGCGATCGGCCCGCCCTCGGCCTCGGCGCGCAGCCGCGCCGCCTCGACCGCCTTCACCTGCCAGCGGCCGAGAAGCTCGGCGTAAGCGCCCTCCTCGCCGAGCCCGTCGAGCCGCAGGAGCGGGGCGCCGGCCGCCACCCGATCGCCGTTGCGGACGAACAGCTCCGCGACCCGACCACCGCGCGGATGGTTGACGAGCTTGACGCGGCCCGCGGGTTCGACCCGGCCGGACGCGGTGACCACCTCCTCGACCCGGGCCCAGGCGGTCCAGGCCACGGCCGTGCCGACCAGGAGCGCGATCGCCAGCACGAGTACGCCCGCCCAGGGCGAGGTGCGGCTCTCGAGCAGCGAACGAGCGTCGTGGAAGAGGCCCGCCTCGTCCTGCGCCCGGGTCACGGGCGGCACCTCAGGTGACCGCCTGCAGACCCGGCCGGCCACCGGCCGGAGCGCGCAGGCGCTTGAGGATCTCGCCGGGAGCACCGTCCGCGACGATCCGCCCGGCCTCGAGCAGCACCGCCCGGTCGCAGGCCTCGACCACCGCCGGCCGGTGGGTGACGAGCAGGATCGTGCGACCCGAGCCCGCGCGTCGGAGATTGGCGAGGAGTGCCGCCTCGCTCGCCGGGTCGAGCGCGCTCGTGGCCTCGTCGAGCAGCAGGATGCGAGGGTTGCGCACGAGGGCTCGGGCGAGGGCCAGGAGCTGGCGCTGGCCGGTCGAGAGCCCCTGGCCGCGCTCGCCGAGCCGGGTCTCGTAGCCGTCCGGCAGCCGCTGGACGATCTCGTGCAGGCCCACGAACTTGGCCGCTGCGACGACCCGGGCGAAGGAGCGGTCGCGGGCCCCCATGGCGACGTTCTCGGCGATCGTGCCGGCGAAGAGCTCGAGCTCCTGCGGCACGCAGCCGATCTGCGCCCGCACCTCGGCCGGGGCGAGCCGGCGCAGATCGTGGCCGTCGATCAGCACCCGGCCCTCCTGCGGCGCCTCGAGGCCCAGGATCAGCTTCAAGAGCGTACTCTTGCCCGAACCGGGCGGGCCCACGATCGCGAGCATGGTACCCGGCGTCACCTCGAGGTCGATGCCGTCCAGGGCCGGAGGCCGGTCCTCGGCATAGGCGAAGCGGACGGCCTCGAGGCGGATGCGACCCACGAGCGGTGGTGTGACCGGTCGACTGCCGGGCAGCGCCTCGACGGGCTCGCTCAGCACCGCGCCCAGTCGGCTCCAGGCGGCGCGCGCCTGTTGGAGCTGGTGGAAGGCGCCGAACACCTGGCGCATCGGAGCCACCGCTCGGGCCGAGAGGATCGAGCCCGCCACGAGGGCACCGATGCTGAGCTCGCCCGCGACGATCTGGCGGGCACCGACATAGACGAGCGCGAGAGCCGTCAGATGCTGCAGCGCCTGGGCCACTCCGCCCACCAGCCCGGCCGTGCTCTGGGCCCGGAAGCTGGTCCAGGCGGCTTCGACCAGGCGGCGCTCGAAGCGGCGCTCGACCACGGGCTCGAGGGCGAGCGCCTTGACCGTCAGGGCCTGGCCGAAGGCCTCGGAGAGGCAGGCCTGCTTGGCGACCGCGGCCCGGCTCGCCGCCCGCGAGAGCCTCTCCTGGCGGCCGTGCGCGAGGGCGGAGAGGAGGACGAAGAGCGGTAGTACCGCGAGGGTGAGCCAAGCGAGGCTGGGCGCGATCAGGAAGAGGGCCGCCACGAACAGGCCGACGAAGCCGAGATCGACCAGGAGGAGCGGCAATTGGCCCGTGAGGAAGCCGCGCAGCTGGTCGAGCTCGCGCAACCGCTCGGCGAGGGTGCCGGAACCGGCGCCCGCGAGGGCCCGATAGGGCAGGCCCAGGAGGTGATGGACGACCTCGCTGCCGAGTGCGGCGTCGACCCGGGCCCCGGTGTGGCTCGCCACGTGTGCCCGCAGTGCCCGCAGCACGAGCTCGAAGGCCAGGAGCGTGAGCATGCCGACCGCCAACACGTCGAGGGTGGCGAGCGCGGCGTGGCCGATGACCTTGTTGTAGACGGTCATCATGAAGATCGGGGTGGCGAGTGCCAGGAGGTTGAGCACCACCGAGGCGAGCGCCACTTCGCCGAGCGCCGGCCAGAGCCGGCGCAAGACCAGATCGCGGCCCAGGGCGGCCGGCTGCGGTACCGCTTCCGCGCGCAGGAGGAGTGCCTGCCGGACCCGGGCGGCGAGGCTCTTCGGGGTGACGGCGGTCGTCTCGCCCGTGAGCGGGTCGACCACCACGAGGTGCTGGCCGGTCCGGGCCCGCAACACGCGGACATCCTCTGGCCGCTCGCCGAGGAGCAGGCAGGGGGTCGGCAGTGCCGAGAGCGTCCGCCGGCCGCGCACCCGCTCGAGACGGGCGGCGAGGCCCAGGCGGGCGGCGAGGCGAACGAGCTCGGCCGGCTCCGGCCGCTCGCCGACCGCGGGCCAGGCGGCCAGGAGCTCGGCTTCGCCGACCGGCCGGTCGAGCAGGGCGAGGAGC
>DAIOUO010000315.1:0-4317 GCA_036759485.1 Geminicoccaceae bacterium
ATGCAGCCGCGCACGCCGGCCCCGACCCAGGGGCCGATCCGACCGGCCAACTCCTCGACCGGCTCGAGGAAGTCGGAGAGCAGCACGAGGGTGGCGAAGCGCGGCAGCTCGGCCGCCGGCGGCAGCCGCTCGCGCCGCCCGCTCGCGGCGGCGAGCGCCCGCATCATCCCCTCGAGCCCGGCCCGGCCGGAGCGCGGCCGCTCGCCGGAGCCCAGGAGCGCCACCCGCTCGCCGCCGCGCACGAGAAGGGCCGAGAGGGCGAGCGCGAGCAGCGCGGCCCGATCGGCCTTGGACGGCAGCCCGCGGTCGGAGCGGAAGCGCATGGAAGGCGAGAGATCGCACCAGATCCAGACACTCTGCGCCGCCTCCCACTCCTGCTGGCGGATGAAGAGATGGCGCGAGCGGGCCGACTGCCGCCAGTCGATGTCGGTGCGGTCGTCACCGGGCTGGTAGGGGCGGAACTGCCAGAAGGTCTCGCCGATGCCCGTGCGCCTGCGGCCGTGCACGCCCTGGGCGACGGTGGCCGCCACCCGCTCGGCCTCGACCAGGAGCCCGGGGAGCCGAGCGGCGAGGTTCTCGGCGGCCCGCCGGAGAGCGGTCAGATCGGCCGCCGGAGCGGCCGCCGCCTCAGGCGACATGCCGACACAGCCGGGCGATGATCTCGTCCACCCCGATCCCTTCCGCGCGCGCCGCGAAGGTCACCGCCATGCGGTGCCGCAGGACCGGCCCGGCGAGCGCCAGTACGTCGTCGACCGAGGGGGCGAGCCGGCCGTCGAACAGCGCCCGCACCCGTACCGCGAGCATCAGCGCCTGGCTCGCCCGCGGGCCCGGACCCCAGGCCACGAGCTCGCCGAGCTTCTCGATGGCACCGGTCTCCGGCCGCCCGGCGCGCACGAGGGTGAGGATCGTGTCGACCACCTTCTCGCCGACCGGCAGCTTGCGCACGAGCGCCTGCAGGCGGATCAGCTCGGCCGCGTCCAGCACCCGGTGCGCCACCGCCTCGCTGTCGGTGGTGGTGGCGATCATCATGCGCCGCTCGGCCTCGGCCGAGGGGTAGGCCACGTCGACCTGGAGCAGGAACCGATCCAGCTGCGCCTCGGGCAGGGGGTAGGTGCCCTCCTGCTCGATCGGGTTCTGGGTCGCGAGCACGTGGAAGGGGTGCGGCAGCGGGTGGTCGTGGCCCGCCACCGTCACCTTGCGCTCCTGCATCGCCTGGAGGAGTGCGGCCTGGGTGCGCGGACTCGCCCGGTTGATCTCGTCCGCCATCAAGAGCTGGGTGAAGACCGGCCCGGGGATGAAGCGGAAACCCTGCCGGCCGTGGCCCGTGTCCTCCAGCACTTCCGAGCCCAAGATGTCGGCCGGCATGAG
Source organism: Geminicoccaceae bacterium (assembly GCA_036759485.1). Lineage (GTDB taxonomy): Bacteria > Pseudomonadota > Alphaproteobacteria > Geminicoccales > Geminicoccaceae > JANXAZ01. Next base: position 1,369 of record DAIOUO010000315.1, read on the forward strand.
GTCGGGGGTGAACTGGACCCGCTTCTGGGCGAGGCCCAGGACCACCCCCAGGGTTTCGGCGAGCCGGGTCTTGGCGAGACCGGGCACGCCGACGAGGAGCGCGTGCCCACCCGAGAGAATGGTGATCAAGGTCTCCTCGATCACCCGCTCCTGGCCCAGGATCACCCGGCCGACCTCGGCCCGCACCCGGGCGAGCCGCTCGATCGCCCGCTCGGCTTCCTCGACCACGGCCGTCTCGGCCGCGACACCCGTCGTCGCCACGCTCATCGCCACTCCACAGGCCCGCCGGTTCCGCCTGGAACCGTCCTACGATCTTCTTACATAGAGGGCGCGGATGCAATCGACATGCCCGGCGATCAACGGGAGGTGGACGGGTGCGGCAGCCCTTCGATCCGCGGGCGGCGCTCGAGGCGGTGTCGCGCGGCGAGCTGCCGGTCGACGACCTCGCGATCACGATCGACCGCGACGGCACCTGGCGGCATCGGGGCGAGCCGATCCGCCGCCTCGAGCTCGTCCGGCTCTTCGCGAGCGTGCTCCATCGCGACGCCGACGGTTCGTACTGGCTGATCACCCCGGTCGAGCGGGGCCGGGTGGAGGTCGCCGACGTCCCCTTCCTGGCGGTCGAGCTCGAGAACCGGGGCACCGGCCGCGAGCGCGGCCTGCGCTTTCGCACCAATCTCGACGAGTGGGTCCCGCTCGACCGCGACCATCCGCTGCGGATCGCCCCCGGTCCCGTGCCCTATCTCCGGGTCCGCGACGGCCTCGAGGCGCGGCTTCTGCCGAGCGTCTATTACGAGCTCGCGGAGCTCGCCGAGCCCGGCCCCGAGGATGGCCGGCTCGGGGTCTGGAGCGCGGGCCTCTTCTTCCCCCTCGAGCCCGAGGCGGAGCTCGCCCCTTGATCCTGCCGCCCGACCGCCGCCCGACGCTGCCCGATCGGTTCGACCGCGCCTGGCTGCGCGAGCGCCTGTCCGCCTGTCGCGGCCGTCCCGCACCCTTTCCGGGCGATCAGGCCGAGCCCGAGGAGATCCGCGGCCCGCCCATCCCCGCGGCCGTGCTGGTCGGCCTTCTGCCTTCGCCCGACGGGCCCCGTATTCTGCTCACCCGGCGGACCGCGCATCTCGAACACCACGCCGGCCAGATCAGTTTCCCGGGCGGCCGTATCGAGCCCTTCGACCCCGACCCGGTGGCGGCCGCGCTGCGCGAGGCGCAGGAGGAGATCGGCCTCGAGCCCGCCCGGGTCGAGGTCCTGGGCGAGATCGCCCGGTACCGCACCCGCACGGGCTTCCTCATCCATCCCGTGGTGGGCTGGATCGAGCCGCCGGCCTCCCTGAAGCCCGATCCGTTCGAGGTCGCCGAGATCTTCGAACTCCCCCTGGCCTTCGCCCTCGACCCCGCCAACCATCGCCGCGACAGTCACGAGCGCGAGGGGAGGCGGCGCGAGTTCTGGGTGGTGCCCTACGGCGACCGCTACATCTGGGGGGCGACGGCCGGCATCCTCGTCAACCTCGCCCGGCTGGTCGGGAGCTGAGCGCTTGGCCCGGATCGCCTTCCTCGAGCTCCTGGCCTTCCTCCTGCCCTTCGCGGCCTGGGCGGCCTGGCGGCTCCTCGTGACCCGCGCCGGCAGGCTGCTCGAGAGCACGCCCTGGTTCGCCCTCACCGTGGCGGGACTCCTCCTCGTCTGCGCGGGCTTCCTCCTCCTCGTGCTGGTCGAGCCCGCGGCCCCCCCCGGGGCCGCCTACGTCCCGCCGCGCCTCGAGGACGGCCGGCTCGTGCCCGGCGAGTTCCGCCGTGCGCCCTGACGGCTCGGCACTACCGTCCGGTGCCGGCGAGCCGACCGACGAGCGTCCACTGGCCGGGGCCCGCTGGCTCGTGGCCCCCGAGAGCCGTCGGCTCCTCGACGCGCTCGAGGCCGAGGGCAGGGAGGCCCGGTTCGTGGGCGGCTGCGTGCGCGACACCCTGCTCGATCCGACCCTCGACCCGCAGGACCTCGACATCGCCACGCAAGAGAAGCCGGAGCGGCTGATCGCCCGATTGCCGGCCATGGGCTTCCACGTGGTGCCGACCGGCTTGAAGCACGGCACGCTCACCGTGATCGTCGAACATCGGCATTTCGAGGTCACCACGCTCCGCCGCGACGTCGCCTGCTTCGGTCGCCACGCCGAGGTCGAATTCTCCGACGACTTCGAAGAAGACGCCGCGCGCCGCGACTTCACGATCAACGCCATGAGCTGCGATCGCGAGGGGCGCCTCTTCGACTATTTCGGCGGCCGCAGCGATCTCGCCGCCGGTCGGGTCCGCTTCGTGGGCGATCCGGAGCAGCGGATCCGCGAGGATTATCTGCGGATCCTCCGCTTCTTCCGCTTCTGGGCCCGCTTCGGCCGGCCACCGGCCGACCCCGCCGCACTGGCCGCCTGTGCCGCCCTCGCCGCCGGACTCGATCGACTCTCGGGCGAACGGATCCGAGCCGAGCTCGAGCGGCTCCTGCCCGCCCCGGGCGCCGTGCCGGCGCTCCGCCTCGTCGAGGAGACCGGCGTGCGCGCCCACATCGTCCCGGTGCCGCTCGACCTCGATCGGCTCGAGCGGCTCGCCGCGATCGCCCGCGGCGCCGACTGGCTCCTGCGCCTCGCCGCCCTGGTGCGCGGCAGGCTCGACCACGACGGCCTGTTCGCACTCGCCGTACGGCTGCGCCTGTCGAACGCCGAGCGCGACCGGCTCGCGGCACTCGCCACCCTGCCGTTGCCCGACCCCTCGGCCTCCCGGGCCGAACAGGAGCGGGCGATCTACCGGCTGGGCTTTCCCCTCTGGCGCGACCTTTTGCGGCTTTCCGCCGCCGAGCGCGGCCTCGACGGCGAGGCGCTCGTCGGCGCGATCGAAGCGATGGCGGGCTTTCGCCCACCCGTCTTCCCGCTCGGCGGCGCCGATCTTTTGGCCCGGGGCGTGCCCCAGGGC
>DAIOUO010000316.1:0-4303 GCA_036759485.1 Geminicoccaceae bacterium
CGAGCAGGGTGAAGCCGCGCCGGCTCAAGGCGGCATCGCCAGCTCGAGCGTGGCGAGCGAGAAGCCGCCGCGGCCGTCCTCGACCCGGGCCTCGATCCGCCAGAGCCGCGGCCGCCGCTCACCGGGCCGCTGCGGCCGGCCGTCGGGCTCCGGGAGGGGCGTACGCTCGAGCCGCCAGGTGAAGCCCTCGGCCCTGCCCTCCGCCACGCTCTCCTCGACCAGGAGGTCGAGGCCGGCCCGCTCGAGGAGCGATTCCGCGAGGGCCGCCATGGCGAGTTCGCGCCGGGCCCGCTCCGCCACTCCGAGGCTCGAGCCCGTCGTCGCGAAGGCGCCGCCGAGCACGACGCCGAGCACGGCGAGCGCCACGAGCGCCTCGATCAGGCCGAACCCGCCGCGGGTCGCGGCCTCAGCCATCGACGCGTGCGATCCGGCCGGTGGCGGGCTCGACCCCGAGCGCGGCAGCACCGCCCTCGCCTTCGATCCGGAGCAGCGCCCCGCTCGAAGAGCCGTCGGGAAAAAAGCGCAGCGGTGCCGCGCCCTCCTGGACGAGCCGCAGGCCGGCGGCCAGTCGGGCGGCGAGCTCGCCCGGCGTCACGGGCTCGATCCGGGCCCCGTCGATGGCCCGGCCGCGGGCCCGCTCGAGCTCGTGCGCGATCGCCCGGGCGGCCGCCTCGACGCCGCCCTCGCGCCGGGCGAACCGCGGTGCCGCGACCAGGAGGGCGAGCCCCAGCACCAGGAGGACCACGAGCAGCTCGAGCAGGGTGAAACCGCGCTCAGCGCCGGCCGGCGACCACATCGGCGGCCTCCCCGGTGCCGCCGGGCGCCCGGTCGGACCCGAGCGAGAGGAGATCGTAGGCGCCCCGCTCGCCGGGGCTCTTGTAGACATAGGGATTGCCCCAGGGATCGAGCGGCACGCTCGCCGCCTCGAGATAGGGGCCGCGCCAGCCGCGCACGCCACCCGGATCGCGGATCAGCGCCTGCAGGCCCTGCTGGGTCGTGGGGTACGTTCCGGTATCGAGCCGATAGAGATCGAGCGCCTGCTCGAGGCTCTGCAGCTGCAGCCGCGCCGTGTCGCTGCGCGCACCACCCAGATAGCCCAGCACCCGCGGCCCGGCGAGGGCCGCGAGGAGGCCCAGGATCACGAGCACCACCAGCAGCTCGATGAGCGTGAAGCCGCGCTCCCCCCGACGCCCGTCGGCACGGCTCGGCGAGCCGGCCGCTCCGGGCATCGCCCTTTCCGCTCCCCGCCGCACCCGTGTTCCGCCCTTCTTCAGTGCAGGATCCGCATGCGATGGCGCTCGCCGTCGCGCTCGACCTCGAGATGGTCGGGGCCGATCTCGAGCACGACCCAGCCCGCGAGTTCCGCGCCCGGTTCGAGCCGGGCGAGCCCGCTGCCGCCCTCGAGCGCCACGAGCGCTTCGCTGCGCCCGCGCCGGCTCACCGTGCCGACCAGTCGGAAGGGCGGCCCCGCCGGTCCGCTCTCGACGATCGGCCGGATCTCGGGCACGGGCTCGGCCGCGGCCACCGGCGGGGGCGGCGGTGCGGGCCGTCGCGCGGGCGTGAACAGCGGCCGCTCGACCATCGCCCGGAAGGCCTCGCGCGGTGGCAGGTCGAGCCGTGCGGCGAGCCCGGCCAGCGCCAGCAGGGCCGGGTCGGGCGTGATCGCGGCCGGCTCCGAGGCGGGCCGCGAGCGGGCGACCCCGACCGTGGCCGGTGCCTCGCTCGGGCCACTGATCAAGAGCCAGCCGATCGCCAACGTGCCGCAGGCGACCACGAGCTTGGTGAGAGGATGCCAGGCGGTCATCGGACGGTCGGCGTCCACGGTCCCCGCGACTAGCCACACCGGCCCCGGCGGCGTCAATCCCGCACGAGCGGTCGGATCATCGCAGGCAAAGGTTGACGAACTCTTCACAGGCGTCGCCAGCCCGCCGCACTATCGACGTCGCAGGCCGCCCGATCATCCCGCGGCCGCGGAGGCAGCCCCCATGATCCACGAGCCACCCCTCTTGACCGCCCGTCGCGCCTTCCCGCGGCCCACCGCGGCCCAGCTCGCCGCGGTCGCGGCCGCCACCACCGGCTGGCTGGTCGACGCCCAGAACGGCCGCGGCTCGCTCGGCCCGCGCATCAAGCCCCTCTTCCCGCACGATCCCGAGCTCAACCGCTGCTCCGGCACGGTGCTCACCTGCTGGTGCGGCCCGGACGACAATCTGGCACTCGCCGCCGCGGCCGCCCTCGCCCGCCCGGGCGACGTGATCGTCGCCGCCGCCGAGGGCTTCGTGGGCAGCGCGGTCTGCGGCGACCTGCTCGCCGGCATGATGAAGAACAAGGGAATCGCGGGCCTCGTGGTCGACGGTGCGGTGCGCGACATCGCCGGGCTGCGCGAGGTCGGCCTGCCGGTCTTCGCCGCTGCCGTCAACCCGGCCTCCTGCGTCCGCTCCGGACCCGGCACGGTGGGCCTGCCGGTGGTGGTCGCCGGCCGCGCCGTCCAGAGCGGCGATCTCTTGCTCGCCGACGAGGACGGTGTCGTCACCGTCCCGCTCGCCGAGGCGGATGCGGTCCTCGCCCGGTTGAAGGAGATCGAGGCGGCCGAGGCCGAGACCCTGGCCAAGGTCCGCGCCGGCCTCCAGGTCCCGGGCTGGGTCGAGACCCTGCTCGCCTCCGATCGGGTCCGCTGGCTCGACTGAGCCGGCCGTGGCCCGCCCGGGCACGGACCCGGCCGCGACGAACGCGGCCACCACGCTGCGCGGGCTGCGGCTCGTCGCGCTCGCCGTGGCCCTGGCACTCCTCGCCCTCGTGCTCGACGCCCGCTCGCGCCCGGCCCCGCCCGAGCCGGTAGTTCTCCTGCCGGTCCCGCCGCCGTCGCGGCCTTCCCTCCCGCGGCATGTCCAGCCCCCGGTGCCCGCCGCCGAGCCGGTGGCGAGCGAGGGGGACGCCTCGCCCGCATCGGGTCCCGGCTCCGACGGGCCGGAACCGGCGCCGGCGGCCGAGCGCGGCGCGGCGCCGGCGGAAACGCCGCCGTCCGCCGCCCCGGCACCGTCACCCCTGCCGGAGGTGGCGGCCGAGGCCGCGCCGACCTCTCCACCCTCGGCCGGGTCGGACCCGCGCGAGCCCACGGCGACCGGCTCGGCGCCCCCGGCGCGGTCCGCCCCGACGCCGGGCGGCGCGCCGAGCGTGCGCGACGGCGTGCTGGCCTACCAGGCGGGCGATTACGAGCGGGCGCTCGCGATCTGGCGACCGCTCGCCGAAGCCGGCAACGCCCGCGCCCGCTTCCATCTGGGCGCCCTCCTGCTCGAGGGCCGGGTGGGCCCGAGCGATCCGGCGGCGGCCTATCGGTGGCTCGCGCTCGCCGTCGAGGCCGGCCAGACCGCCGCGGTGCCCTTGCGCGACCAGGCGGCGGCGCGGCTCCCGCCCGAGACGGTCGCCGCACTCCGCCGCGAGCTCGGCCTGCCGCCCTGAGCCCGCGGCCGGGCGGCGCGCCGCCACGTGGACCCGGACGCCCGGCTGGGTTAGACCCCCTGCCGCACGTCGATCGAGCGGAGTCCCCCATGGCCGATGCCCTGCGCGCGAGCCCCGCGACCTCGAACTCCTTCTTCCGGTCCGGGCTCGCCGAGGCCGATCCCGAGGTCGCCGCGGCGATCGCGGGCGAGCTCGCCCGCCAGCGCGACGGCATCGAGCTGATCGCCTCCGAGAACATCGTGAGCCGGGCGGTGCTCGAGGCTCAAGGCTCGGTACTCACGAACAAATACGCCGAAGGCTATCCCGGCCGACGCTACTACGGCGGTTGCGAACAGGTCGACCGTGCCGAAGCCCTGGCCATCGAGCGCGCCAAGCGGCTCTTCGGCTGCGCCTTCGCGAACGTCCAGCCGCATTCGGGCGCGCAGGCCAACGGCGCGGTCCTCTTGGCGCTGCTCGAGCCGGGCGACACGATCCTGGGCATGGATCTCGCGGCCGGTGGCCACCTCACCCACGGCGCCAAGGCGGCCCTTTCCGGCAAATGGTTCAAGGCCGTCCATTACGGGCTCGACGCGAACGGCTGGATCGACCACGACGAGGTCCTGCGCCTGGCTCGCGAGCACCGGCCGCGGCTGATCATCGCCGGTGCTTCCGCCTATTCGCGGATCATCGACTTCGCCCGCTTCCGGGCGATCGCCGACGAGGTCGGCGCCTGGCTCATGGTCGACATGGCGCACATCGCCGGCCTCGTCGCCGCCGGCGTGCACCCCTCCCCCTTCCCGCACGCCCACATCGTCACCTCGACCACCCACAAGACCCTGCGCGGCCCGCGCGGAGGCCTCATCCTGAC
>DAIOUO010000317.1:0-4274 GCA_036759485.1 Geminicoccaceae bacterium
CGCACGGGCCGCGAGGCCGCGCTCGGCCCGAGCGAGGGCCGGGTGGTGCTGATCGCCCGCGAGAGCGCCTGGGTGCAGATCCGCAGCGCCGGGCGCGACTATGTCCGCACCCGCACCCTCGAGCCGGGTGATCGCCTGGTTCTGCCCGAGCGCGACGATCTGGCACTCTGGACCGGCAACGCCGGCGGGCTCGAGGTCGTGGTCGAAGGCAAATCGCTCGGCGTGCTCGGAGAGAGCGGCAAGGTGCTGCGCGACGTCCCTTTGGCACCCGGCTCTCTGCGCGCCCGTCTCGGACACCCGTGAGCACGCCGTCCCGGCCGGGCGGGGCGGGCGAGCGGGAGAAGGCCATGGTCGCAGTCGCCGAGATCCGCCGGCACCGCACGCACGCGGTGCGGGTCGGCGCCGTGACGGTCGGTGGCGGCGCGCCGATCGTCGTCCAGTCGATGACCAATACCGACACCGCCGATCCCGACGCCACCACCGACCAGATCGTCGAGCTCGCCCGCGCCGGCTCCGAGATCGTCCGGATCACGGTCAACGACGAGGCCGCCGCCCGAGCCGTGCCGGTCATCCGCGACCGGCTCGACCTCATGGGCTTGCGCGATCTGCCGCTCGTCGGCGACTTCCACTACAACGGCCATCGCCTCCTGGCCGAGGTACCCGAGCTCGGCCGCTGCCTCGCCAAGCTGCGCATCAACCCCGGCAATGTCGGCTTCGGCGACAAGCGCGACCGGCAGTTCGAGCAGATGATCGAGGCGGCGCTCCGGCACGACCGCCCGGTGCGGATCGGCGTCAACTGGGGCTCGCTCGATCAGGACCTGGCCGCCCGGCTCATGGACGCCAACGCCGCCCGGTCCGACCCGCACCCGGCCGAGGCGGTGCTGCGCGAGGCCCTCGTCCGCTCCGCCCTCGAGAGTGCGGCGCAGGCCGAGCGGATCGGCCTGCCCGCCGACCGGATCGTGATCTCGGCCAAGGTCAGCCGGGTGCAGGACATGGTCGCGGTCTACCGCGAGCTCGCCCGCCGCTCGGCCTATGCGCTCCATCTGGGCCTGACCGAGGCCGGCATGGGCGTGAAGGGCATCGTCGCCACGACGGCCGCGCTCTCGCTCCTCCTGCAGGAGGGGATCGGCGATACGATCCGCTGCTCGCTCACCCCGGCGCCCGGCGAGCCGCGCACCCTCGAGGTCCAGGTCTGCCAGCAGATCCTGCAGTCGCTGGGGCTGCGCTCCTTCACGCCCCAGGTGGCCGCCTGCCCGGGTTGCGGCCGCACGACGAGCACCTTCTTCCAGGAGCTCGCGGCCGAGATCCAGGGCTGGCTCGCCGCCCAGATGCCGGTCTGGAAGACCCGCTACCCGGGGGTCGAGACCCTGAACGTCGCGGTCATGGGCTGCATCGTCAACGGCCCCGGCGAGAGCAAGCACGCCGACATCGGCATCTCGCTGCCCGGCACCGGCGAGAGCCCGGCGGCCCCGGTGTTCGTCGACGGCCGGAAGGTCGCCACCCTGCGCGGCGAGCACATCGCCCGAGAGTTCCAGGCGATGGTCCAGGACTATGTCGAACGGCGCTTCGGCCGCCGCGACGCCGCCTGACCGCCGCCCCGGCGGCCGCCGGAGCCCCGTGCCGACCGTCCCGCCTCTCCGCCGCCGGGCCGGCCCGCGGCCGAGCCGCCGCGGGCCTCGCCGCCTCGGGACGGTGCCCTGCTGCCGTCGCGCCGCGGTGACGTCGTCGCCGACGGCTGCTAGGAGCCGCGCGGTCCGCGAGCAACCGCCGGAGCGCCCAGCATGTCGGAGCCTCTCTACGACGTCGTCGTGATCGGTGGCGGTCCGGGCGGCTACGTCGCCGCGATCAAGGCGGCCCAGCTCGGGATGAAGGTCGCTTGTGTCGAGAAGCGGGGCACGCTCGGCGGCACCTGCCTCAATGTCGGCTGCATCCCCTCCAAGGCGCTGCTCCACACCTCCCACCTCTTCGAGGAAGCGCGCCACGGTCTCGACCGGTTCGGGATCCGCACCGGCGAGGTGCGCCTCGACCTCGGGGCCATGCTCGACTTCAAGGACAAGGTGGTCGACGGGCTCACCAAGGGCATCGCCTTCCTGTTCAAGAAAAACAAAATCGACCACCTGACCGGAACCGGCCGCATCGCCGCCCCCGGCAAGGTCCTGGTCACTCTCGCCGACGGCACGAGCCGCGAGCTCGCCGCCAAGAACGTCGTGATCGCCACGGGCTCGGAGCCGACCCCGCTACCGGGCGTCGCGATCGACGAGGAGCGGATCGTCTCCTCGACCGGGGCCCTCGACCTCGAGCGCGTGCCCGAGCACCTGGTGGTCGTGGGCGCAGGCTATATCGGCCTCGAGCTCGGCACCGTCTGGCGCCGGCTCGGCGCGAAGGTGACGGTGGTCGAGTTCCTCGACCGGATCACCCCGGGGATGGACCTCGAGCTCTCGCGGGAGTTGCAGAAGATCCTGACCCGTCAGGGCATGAGCTTCCGGCTCGGGACCCGGGTCGTGGGGGTGGACAGGACCGGCGACGGCGTGACGGTCGCCCTCGAGCCCGTGGCGGGCGGCCCGCCCGAGACGCTCGGTGCCGACGTGGTGCTCGTGGCGATCGGCCGCCGGCCCTACACCGAGGGGCTGGGTGCGGCCGAGGTCGGTGTGGCCTTCGACGAGCGCGGCCGGGTGAAGACGGACGGCCATTTCCGCACGAGCGTGCCCGGCATCTGGGCGATCGGCGACGTGATCGAGGGCCCGATGCTCGCCCACAAGGCCGAGGAGGACGGCATCGCCTGCATCGAGTGGATCGCCGGGCAGAAGCCGCAGCACGATTACGAGCGCGTGCCGGGCGTGATCTACTGCCACCCCGAGGTCGCAGCCGTCGGCAAGACCGAGGAGCAATTGAAGACCGAGGGACGCGCCTACAAGGTGGGGAAGTTCCCCTTCGCGGCCAACAGCCGGGCCCGCGCGGTCGGGATCGGCGAGGGTTTCGTCAAGATCCTCGCCGATGCCGCGACCGACCGAGTCCTGGGCTGCCACGTCATCGGCCCGGAGGCCGGCACGATGATCGCCGAGCTCGCCCTCGCCCTCGAGTTCGGTGCGACGGCCGAGGACGTGGCGCGCACCAGCCACCCGCACCCGACCCTCGAGGAAGCGGTCAAGGAAGCGGCGCTCGCCGCCTGGGCCAAACCGATCCACGTCTGAGCCGGGGGCCCGAGCGCTCGCCCGAGGCGGCCGGCCCCGGCCCGGCTCAGGGAGGGCTCGCCCGGACGAGTTGCTTGCCGAGGTTCTCGCCGCGCAGGACCCGCAGGAAGGCCTCGGGTGTGCGCTCGAGCCCGTCGGCGATGTCGTAGCGGGTGCGGATCCGCCCCTCGCGCAACAGCTCGGCGAGCCGGCCCCAGGCCTCGGGCCAACGTTTCTCGAAGTCGAGCACGAGGAACCCCTCGATCCGGGCGCGGGCGACCAGCACCTCGCGGAAGAAGCGCGGGCCGATGTCGGGCCGGCCGAGCCGGTCGGCGAGGCTCACCGTGCCCACCACGACGACACGCGCCCGTGGCGCCAGGTTCTGCAGCACGGCGTCGTGGATCGGCCCCGCCGTGTTGTCGAGGTAGAGATCGACCCCTCCCGGCACGAGCGTGCGGAGGGCGCCGGCGAGATCGTTGGTCGTGCGATGGGCGATCCCCCCCTCGAAGCCGAGCGTGCGGCACCAGGCGAGCTTGGGCTCGCTCGAGGCGACGGCGTAGGGGACCGCCCCCGCGATCCGCGCGAGCTGACCCGCGAGCTGGCCCACCGAGCCCGCCGCCGCCGAGATCAGCACCCGATCGCCCGGCCGCAGCGCCCCGGTCTCGAAGAGCGCGAACCAGGCGGTGACCCCGTTGAGGCCCATCACGTCGAGCCAGCATTCGGGCGGGGCGAGTGCGGGATCGACCCGGCGCACGGCCTCCGGCCGCAGCACCGCATAGTCCTGCCAGCCGAAGCCGAAATCGGTGACGACGAGATCGCCCTCGCGCCAGCCGGCCGCGCGGCTCGCCACGATCCGGGCGACCGCGCCGCCGATCATGACCTCGCCGGGGCGGACACCCTGGGCGTAGTTGCGGACCGGCGCGATGCGGGCGCGCATGTAGGGGGCGACGTCCAGGAAGATCGAGCGGGCGAGGAAGGTCCCCGGCTCGGGCTCGGGCACCGCCTTCTCCTCGAGCCGCCAGTCCTCGAGGCTCGGCATGCCCTCCACCAGCCGCACGAGCCGCCACTGCCGGTTGACTTCCGCCATCGCACCCCTCCCCGCCC
>DAIOUO010000318.1:0-4272 GCA_036759485.1 Geminicoccaceae bacterium
GGGCCGTTCACCGTCTGGCCGAGCCAAGCGTCGGTCCGCCAGGCCTCGAGGACGTAGCGGCGACGCGGATCGCCGGGCGCGCAGGCGCTGGTCGAGCCGGCCGGCGGCCGCTCGACCCGGACGGCCGGTACCGCGATCCCGAGCGGGGCGGCGGGGCGCGGGGCCGGGGCGAGGGCCCGCAGCTCCTCGGGCCAGGCGAGGCGGACTGGTGGCGCCGGAGGTGCCGTGCCGGCCGCGAGCGGGGCCGCGGCGCCGGAGGACGTACCGAACAGCCGGAAGGCGAGGCTCGAGCCGGACACCGTGGGCCCCGGCCGCCCGTCGACGCTCGAGGTGGCCGCGGGCCGTGCCACGGGGACCGCGGCGGTCGGGGTCGCCGGGGTGACGGCGGCCACGAGGGCTTCGGCCGCAACCGCGGTCGGATCGCCGCGATGGACGCGCAGGAGTCCCCAGGCGCCGTTCCAGAGACCGTCTACGGTGGCGTCCTGGTAGAGGAGGTCGACGCGCTCCGCCCCGTCCGCCACGCCGGGCATCACGAGGTCGAGCTCGAAATGCTCGGAGATGCCGATCTCTTGGGCGGCGATGCGGAAACTTCCCGGGTCGTTCGGCTCGCGTGGCCAGGACAGGCCCTGGACGGCGAGCACGTGCTGGACTTCCTGGGCGCCCTGGACGAGGCGGATCTGGACGCGCTCGCCTTCTTGGAAGAGCGGGACCTCGGTGGCCGGGTCGCGACCGTGGACCACGCTCGAGAAGACGGCGGCGAGATCGCCCTCGGCCCCCGGCTTCTGCCGCCAGGAGCCCGAGCCTTGCCGCTCGCCCACTCGAAGCGGCAGGGGCTCGTTGCGGTAGTTGAGCAGATAGGGGTCGTGATGGTCGGTCGAGATCGCCTCGGGCAGCCGCGGCGGGGCGATCGGCCGCTCGCCGGCGAGTGCCGCCCGGCGCAGCTCGAGCTCGGCCCGATGCGTGTCGGTCAACAGGCGGGGCGGGCGGGTGGCCACGAGATGGGCCGTCTGCTCGAGGCCGTGCGCGTCGGGCCCGACCGGGTCGCGGCAGGCGGCCCCCGCCGAACAGGACTCGTAGAGCAGCGCGAAGTCGGCGATCGCGAGGGCGAACTCGGCGACCGGCTCGCCCTCGCCGGCGCGCGGGCTCACGCGGACCTGGGTACCGACACCACGACCGTCCTTGACGCCGTCGGGGCCCGGCAGATTGGTGACGTCCCGGCCCCGGATCCGGTCCCACCAGGAGGAGCCGGCGGGCTCGATCAGGAGTGCTGCGTAGAAGCCGTGCTGCTGGATCGAGGAGGGGCCGAAATGGTCGTGGGTGAAGACCGTGCGCAGGGTCTTGTCGACCGGCCGGCTGCCGGCCGGCGCATCGGGCGGGCCCCAGAGCTGGGGATCGGCCCACCAGCGCTGGATGGTGACCTGGTACTCGCTCGGGGCCGGCTCGCGCACGCCGCCGCCGACCACCGCGCCGCCGGGCGCGGTCGCGGCCCTGACCCGCTCGACGATCGCCTCGCGGGCGAAGGTGCCGTCCTCGTAGTTGAAGCCGTTGCCCGAGCCGTCGGAGGCCAGGACGTCGAACTTCACGAGGTGGATGTGCTGGCCCACCGTGTCGGTCGGGGTGCGGACCTGGAAATCGTCGAGGGCGAGCTCCTTGGGCAGCCGGTTCTCGTGCTCGAAGAGGATGCAGTCGCCCGAATGGGCGCGGAAGAAGAAGGGCTTGACGTCTTCGTCGGTACCGCGCCCGATCCGCTTGCCCTGGAGCCGGTCGGCGTCGCTCGCGAGCACGTTGAGGCGGGCCTGCGGGTCGTGCCAGCCGGCGTCGTTGACGACGAGATCGGCCTGGATCGCCGCTACTCGGTAGCGGACATGCTGCTCGCGCGGGACGCCGAGGCAGGGATCGGCGAAGGGGGCGCCGGGGGCACCGGGCGGCTCCTCGGGCGATGAATCGGGGCTGTTGCCGTTGACCCAGAAGACGGCGGGTTCGCCCGAGGGAAGGCGCGGATCGCCCGCGGGCGTGCGCGAGGTCCACCCCACCCGGGCCTTGACCGGGGGATGCACGTTCGGATCGGCGGCGAGGCCGGGTTCCACATCGGCGAAGCGGACCCGCTGGCCCACCGTACCGTCGGCCATGGGAACGGTCGCGGGCCGGCCGGCGTGGAAGGCCATGGCCGCCCGCTCCTTCGGCGTGCCGTCGGCCGGCAGGAGCTCGATCCGGGCGGTCTCGAGGTGCACCGACAGGTCGCCCGTGACCAGCGCCAGGCGGAGAATCTCCTCCACCCCGGCCGAGCCCAGGGCGGCCTGCTGCGCCGCCGGGATGCCCGAGACGGTACGGGTGCCGCCGGTCACGAGATGGCGCGGCAGGCCGGCGTCTCGAACGAGGTCGCGCGGCGGCTGCGGCGCGCGATGGCCGGGCCTACCTTCGATATAGAAGGGGAAGCCCGGCATCTCGGCGGTCGGTGCCGGCGGCAGGGCCCGGCCCGGCAGTGGGACGAGCGCCGGGATCGGCGTGCCGGTGGTTGGCACCACGCCCGGGGGCGGCAGGGGTTCGCCCGGGCCGAGCTCGCCGTCCGGCAGCCGGCGGCGGCCGTCCTCGAACACGTCGTGGACCCGCCAGAGACCCCACATCCCCTGGGCGAAGTGCGGGTAGAGATGGCAGTGGAAGATCGAATCCCCGGGCGTCAGGTTGAGATTGCCGCTGCCGCCGTAATAGATCGGGTAGCTGAACGACTGGAGCGGCGCGATGGTCTGAGAATCGAGATAGTTGCCGGGCGAGGAGGCGACCCCGAGGGTCGGGCCGCCGGTGCCCGCGTCGTCGAGCCGCTGGGCGAGCCATTGGTGGGCGTGGAGGTGGAAGACGTGGGTCTCCTTGGGTCCGGCGTGCAGATTGCGGAAGACGACCGGGTCTCCGAGATAGGAGTGGAGGACGTTGGAGGGATCGTCGGCGTAAGTCGGCAACAGCGCCGGGTCGCCGTTCGCCCACGACTGCAGGAAGAACTCCTCGTAGGCGCACTCGACACAGTCCTTGGCCGGGCCGAAGCCCTTGCGATTGGCGAGCAGCGGCGCGCCCATCCCGGAAGCGCCGTAATTGATCGCGAAGCCGTCGCGGACACCCTGCAGCACGTCCGCCAGGATCGTGTCCGGATCGCCTTCGGGTAATTCGCGCAGTTCGCGCAACCGCTCGGGATAGAACGTCTTCAGTTCGTCGTGGAAGACGACCACGAACTCGCGGAACGCGGCGAGCCCCTCGCGAGCGCAGGTCGCCCCGGGCCGGCCGGCGTTCCAGTCCGGGCAGACGTCGACGATCGCGCTCAGATCCCCGGCGAGGAGCTCGAAGCGGCCCTGCTCGTCCGCCGCGGCGGCGAGCATGTCGAGCCGGGCGGCGGGATCCGCCGCATCGTAGCGGAGGAAGGCATCCGGGGCGGCCGCGGCGCGGGCGGCGGCGAGCCGCTCGGGGGCGATCTGGCTCCTGTACCAGCGCGAACCCTTGGGCTCGACTACGATCACGCCGAACAGGCCGTGGACGAGCGAGCCGCCGTCGCCCTCGCCGCCCGCGGGCGCGCCGAGGCTCGTGAAGAGGAAGGCGCCCTCGCGCTCGAGCCGGAAACGGTAGGTCTGCCGTTCGCCCGGGGCCACCGGCACGAGGCCGCGGGCGCGGTCGTCGGCGCCGAAGGCGGGCACGCCGTGGACGACGATCGAGGCGGTCCGAGTGCACGGCCAGTCGGCGCCCGGGCAGACTCCGTTCACCGGAGCGTGCCGGGAGAGCTCGCCCGTCGCGGGGTCGAAGTTCGGCTGCAGCGGCGGCAGGCGGTTGGTGAACTCGATCACGAGTTCGTCGCCCACGTTGCCGCGCAGGACGAGCGGCCGCGGCCGCCGGTCGGGACGCAGCCGGGCGATCGGCCGGTCGCCCTCGGTGACCGTCACGAGATCGCGCTCGAGGGCGTAGATCATGCCGGCCGGGTTGAAGGAGCCGAAGCGGTTGTAGACGATCGGCTGCTCGATCGCCGCGACCTTCGCCACGATCACCCGAGCCGGGGCACCCGGAGGTGCGGTCTCGAGGGGAACGACCGGCTGGGCCGCTGCCCCACCCAGGAGCAGGAGCGCCGAGGCCAAGCCGAGCAGCAGGCGCGAGGCGTGCCGAGGTCCCATGACGTTCCCTCCCGCCGCTCGGACGTCGAGCGTTCATTGGCGAAGAGGTTACGTCGATCGGGGCGCCGGCTCCAGTGATCCGCGTCACGGCCGTGGGATCACGGCCGCGCGAGCGGCGCGCGGGGGC
>DAIOUO010000319.1:0-4214 GCA_036759485.1 Geminicoccaceae bacterium
TGCCAGATCGGCCATCGCCTCGGCGAGCCCGGCCTTGGCCGCCGGCGCCGGCGACGCCGAGGCGGCGCTCGAACTCGCGCGCATGCTCGAGCAGGGCGCGGGCATCGAGCGCGAGCCGGATGCGGCGCGCGCCTGGTGCGAACTCGCCGCCGAACGGGGCGATGCGGCCGCCGCGTTCTTCGCGGGGCTGGCCCACGCGACCGGACGGTTCGGTGCACCCGATCTCGCCGCCGCCGCGAGGTTCTGGCGGTGCGCGGCCGACCTCGGACACGGTCTCGCGGCCGTCAATCTCGCCCGTCTCGTCATGGCCGGTGCCGGCGTTCCCCGCGACCCTGCGGCCGCCGAGAGGCTCCTGCTCGAGGCCGCCGAGCGGGGCGAGCCGCACGCACCGGCAGCACTCGCCGAGCTCTACGGGCTCTTCTGGCCGAGGCCCGATCCGCAACGGGCGGCCGCGTGGCTCGATCGGGCGCGGGCCGCGGGCGATCGGGTCGCGGAGGCGGTGGCCGGGCGCCTCGCCCGCGCCGGTCTCGGCCTCCCGCGCGCGCCGGCCGTGTGCGGGCCGGATCCGCCCACCGTCGCGTCCGAGGTGGATCGGCGGGAAGATTAACGATGTCCCGATCGCGAGCGGCCGGGATGGGGGGCGGAGTGTCGCCGCCCGCGCATGTGCGACTGTCGGCCAGCCGTCCTCACGTGCCTCGTCGCCGACGGTCTGCAGGCGTCGTCGGGTTTCCTCCTCGCCGATATCGCGTTCGTCTCGCGCCGGTTCGGGATCGATACCGCGACCCTCGCCGGCCTCGGCCGGGCGGTGGCGGTCCTCCTCCGGCTGCGGATCGAGCGGTCGCGGCGGCCCCGCTGGCCGGCGGACTCGCCGCCGTCGCACCCGTGCGCGGCCGGTCGGCAGAGAGAGGGGGGAGACCGATCGGGCGGCGGTTGACGACGCCGCCTGCCCTCCTCGACAATGCCGGCAGCGGGTTCGGGCCCGCGGGGAGGTCGGGATGCTCGAGCAGGGTCAGGTGACGGTTCCCAACGATCTCGAGGCGCACTGGATCCCGTTCACCCCGAACCGCCACTTCAAGAGGCACCCGCGGCTGGTCGCCCGTGCCGAGGGCATGTGGTACACCGCCACGGACGGCCGACCGATCCTCGACGCCACGGCCGGCATGTGGTGCTGCAACGTCGGTCACCGGCACCCGCGCGTGGTGGAGGCGATCCAGCGCCAGGCGGCCGAGCTCGACTACGCCCCGCCGTTCCAGTTCGGCCATCCCAAATCGTTCGAGCTGGCCTCTCGGCTCGCGGATCTGTTCCCGGGCGATCTCGACTATGCCTTCTTCACCAACTCCGGTTCCGAATCGGTCGACACCGCGCTCAAGATCGCGCTCGCCTATCAGCGGGCGATCGGCCAGGGCACGCGCACGCGTCTGATCGGCCGCGAGCGTGGCTATCACGGGGTCGGTTTCGGCGGCATCTCGGTCGGCGGCATTGTCAACAACCGCAAATGGTTCGGCACGCTGTTGACCGGCGTCGATCATCTGCCGCACACTCTCGACCTCGAGCGCAACGCCTTCTCGCGCGGCCAGCCGGCGCACGGTGCGGAGCTCGCCGACCATCTCGAGCGGCTGATCCAGCTGCACGACGCCTCGACGATCGCCGCCGTGATCGTCGAGCCGGTGGCGGGCTCGATCGGAGTCTACCCGCCGCCCGTGGGCTACCTCGAGCGGCTCCGGGAGGTCACGGCCAAACACGGCATCTTGTTGATCTTCGACGAGGTCATCACCGGTTTCGGTCGCCTCGGTAAGGCCAATGCCTGCGAGTATTTCGGCATCGTCCCCGACATCGTGACGCTGGCCAAAGGGCTCACCGCCGCAACCGTGCCGATGGGCGCGGTAATGGTGCGCAAGCCGATCTACGAGGCGATCGTCGAGCGCTCGCCCGCGCCCGAGAAGACCATCGAACTGTTCCACGGCTACACCTACTCGGCGCACCCGATCGCCTGTGCCGCCGCACTCGCCGTCCTCGAGACCTACAAAGAGGAACGGCTCTTCGAGCGAGCCGCGGCCTTGGCCCCGGTCTTCGAGGAGCGGCTGCACGCGCTGCGCGGCAAGCCCAACGTGATCGACATCCGCAATCTCGGGCTGATGGGCGCGGTCGAACTCGCACCGCGCCCCGGCCGACCAGGCGAGCGCGCCTACGATGCCATGTGCGAGGCCTTCGAGCGCGGCCTCATGATCCGCGTGACGGGCGACACGATCGCCCTCTCGCCTCCGCTGATCGCCACCGAGGCCGACATCGCGCGGATCGCGGACATTCTGGCCGCGGTGCTCGATCGGCTCGATTGAGATCGACGGCCGGGCGAGCGGCCGCCGTCGCGCGCCTCGCCCGCGCGCCGTTCTCCGGTCGCTCGGCACCTCGGTTCTGGGACGGGCGAGTGGCTCCAGGGGTCGTTCGTCGCCGATCCCGGGGCCTTCGAGCGGGTCCTCGATCGAGGAGCCGGCCCGATCGGTTCACGCCCGGCCGACTCGGGTCGACGCCCACGCCCCTTTCCTCGCGCCGACGGGACCCGAGCCGCTTCCGCGGCGGCCCCCGGTTCGCCCTCGAGCGTCGCGGTTCGCGAGAGGGAAACCCCGCATCGAGGCCGAGCGGGGCGCGATCTCGGCTCGGCTCCCCGTCTTTGCCGACGGGGGCCGAGGTTCGTCGGGTGGTGCCGGTCCCCGGCGCTCGTCGAACCGGTCCGGACCTCGGCCTCGGCCCGCGCGACGACCGGCACCGTCCGCGGTACGCCCGGGAGCTCGGCCGAGCGGCGAGCCGGCCGGCCGGGGCCACCGATCGGAGCTCCACCCTGCGGCACCGGCTCGCGTCGCGGGCCGCGGCTTCAGTGGGCCTTGCCGTGCGCGGCGCCGTCTCCCGCGCCGTGCTGCAGGGGGCCCGTGCCCGGGCCGGAGCGGACCTCGACCTCGAGGGTGACCTCTCCGGCCTTCTCGAGAACCAGCTTCAAGGGGAACCGGTGGCCCGCCTCGAGCGGCTTCTCGAGCCCGACGAACATGATGTGCAGACCGCCGGGTTTCAGCTCGGTGGTGGCATGGGCCGGCAGCTCGATCGTCGGGAGCTCGATCATCCGGGCCACGCCCCGAGCGTCGATCTGGTGGGCGTGGAGCTCGACCTTGCGGGAGACACCGGCTTCGGCGCGGACGATCCGATCGGCCGGCCCGTGGTTGCGGATCGTCAGGTAGGCGGTGCCGTTCGCTTGCCGGGGCGCCGTCGCGCGGGCCCAGGGATCGGCGAACTCGAGAGAGCCCTTCTTCACCGGCTCGCCGGCCTCGGCGAGTCCGGCGAGGCCGAGGGCGGCGAGCAGAGCCAGGGAGGAGCGGCGCACGATCATCGTCGATCTCCGTTTGCGTGGGTTCCCAACGGAGGCCGGCTCACGGGAGCGAGAGCCGACCGGGGAGCTCGACCCGGGTGAAGGGATCGAGCGGCGCGCCGGCCGCCAGCTGCCAGCTCCCCGCCGGGACCAGGAGCGGCGGCTCGGTGCGACAGGTTCCGTGCTCGGCGGGCGTCGCGCCGCTTCGAGCGGCTCGCCCGCACCGTTCTCCGGGGCCAGGCGGAGCCGGACCGCGAGCGGCCGCGACCGCAGCCGCTCGCGGGCGATCGCCGGCCGGTTCCAGTCCGCGCGCAGGCACGCCCTCGAAGCGGGCCACGGCACCGGCTCCGGCCACTCGGAGCCCGTGCCCGGCCTCCGCGGCCGACAGACGGGACGACGGCACCGTGCCGGGGCCCGCGGTCACCGCGAAGAGACCGGTCGCGAGCGAGAGGTCGAAGGCGGGC
Source organism: Geminicoccaceae bacterium (assembly GCA_036759485.1). Lineage (GTDB taxonomy): Bacteria > Pseudomonadota > Alphaproteobacteria > Geminicoccales > Geminicoccaceae > JANXAZ01. Next base: position 3,820 of record DAIOUO010000319.1, read on the forward strand.
AGCGGCGGGAGCCAGGGTCGAGCCGCGCCGTCGCCCGCCGAGAGCGCCGAGACGAGCCGCGACCGCTCGACGGTCGCGACCACCGGGAGCCCACCGGGCAGAGCGAGCCCGAGGAGCGAGAGCCTTCCCCGGAGGAATCCGACGAGGGCCCCGCCTTCGGACATCTGCCGCATCGCGAGCACGGCACCGATCGCGAGCGGCGTCGGCACCCCCGGGAGCGCCCGATCCGAGAACCCTGCGAGGACGGCCAGCATGGTCGGGAGCCGGTCGTGACCGCGCGACAGGGCCTGGGGTGCCGAGGCGCCGAGCCGGGCCGGGGCCAGGACCACGTGGAGGACGAGGGCGGGCGCGAAGAGAACGGCCGGCGGGGCGGTCGCGGCGCAGCGGAAGAGCGC
>DAIOUO010000320.1:0-4190 GCA_036759485.1 Geminicoccaceae bacterium
ACCCCTCGCCCGCGCAGCGGGCGAAGATCGCCGCCAAAGTCGGCGGCAGCGTCGCCGATCTCAACCGAGAGGTCGATGCCCGCCTGGTCGAGGCGGTGCTCGAGCTCCTGGTCCGCGACGTCGCCAAGGAGGTCAGGAAGGCGCTCGCCGAGGCGGTGGCCGACAGCAGCGAGGTGCCGCCCTCGATCGTCCGCCGCCTCGCCCGTGACGACATCGAGGTGGCGGCTCCGGTCCTCGAGAAGAGCCCGCTGCTCACGGACGAGGACCTGATCGCCATCGTCCGCACCAACGCCATCCAGTACGCGCTGGCGGTGGCCGGCCGCAGCCGTCTTTCCGAGGCGGTCGCCGACGTCCTCGTCGATACGGGCGAACCGTCCGTGGTCGCCCGCCTGGTCGGCAATGTGGGTGCCCGGCTCTCGGCCGCCGCCCTCGAACGGGTGGTGGCCGAGTTCGGCCGCGAAGAGGAGGTCCAAGAGCGCCTCGTACGCCGGCCGGAGCTCTCCTTCGAGCTCGTCGAGCGGCTCGTTCGACTGATCGGCGAGCGGCTCGAATGGGAGCTCGTCTCCACCCACCGGATGCCGCTCGAGCAGGCCCAGGCGATCGTCCGCGCCGCCCGCGAGCGCTCGGCCATCGACCTCGTCGCCCGCGAGCACGGCGACCGCCGCCAGGAGCAGCATCTGCGCGCCCGCTTCCGCGCCGGGGAGCTGGACCACGAGGCGCTGTTGGCCATGCTCCGCGACGGCGACGTCGCCGGTTTCGAGATCGGCGTGGCGCTGCACGCCCACGAGCCGGTCGCCCGGGTCCGCAAGCTGCTCTACGACCCCGACCGGCGACGGCTCGCCGCGATCTGCATCCGGGCGGGCTTCCCGGTCGCCCACTACGTGCTCGTTCGCATGGCGATCGAGTTCGCCGAGGCGGCGGTCGAGGGGCGGGCGCCGCGCTCCGACTACGGACCCGAGACGATCCGCTTCCTCCAGGAGCAGTACCAGCGTCTGCAGGCCTCGCCCGAGACCGTGGCCGAGCTCTGCGCCGTCTGAACCGCGGGCCCGGCCCGTGCGCGGTCGCAGCCGGCGCCCCGAGCCCCCGGGCCGGCCTTCCACACCTCGTCCACAAGCCGCGCGCGGCCGTCCACAACTCGGCCCACAGGAAGCGCAGCCGGCCGGCTCGCGGGCGGGCGTCGGCGCTGCTAGGCTCCGGCCATGCCGACGACCGAAGCCCTTCGGGTGGCGCCGCTCGCCCTGCCGGCCGAGCCCGCCTTCCGCACCCAGCCCTACAACCTCGAGGCCGAGCAGACCGTGCTCGGTGCGATCCTCGTCAACAACGAGGCCTTCCAGCAGGTCGAGACCTTCCTCGCGGCCGACGACTTCTACGAGCCGGTCCATCAGCGGATCTACGCCACCTGCGCGCAGTGGATCGCGGACGGCCGGATCGCCAACCACAAGACGCTCTTCCACCTGTTCGAGACCGACCCGGCGCTCAAGGAGCTCGACGGTGCCCGCTATCTCGCCCGGCTCGCGGCCGCCGCGGAGGCGATCGTCGATACCGCGCATTACGGGCGGATCGTCCGCGACCTCGCGGTCAAACGCCGGCTCATTCGGGTCGGCGAGGAGATCGTCAACCGGGCCTTCGACCGCGCTTGCGAGCTGAGCGGGGCCGAGCAGGTCGAGCAGGCCGAGCAGCAGCTCTTCGCGCTCGCCGAGCACGGCCGCACGGGCGGCGCCTTCCGCGCATTCCCGGACGTGCTCGCGGCGGCCGTCCGCCACATCCAGAGCGCCTTCGACAAGGCCGGCAACGTCACGGGTGTGCCGACCCGCCTCGAGGGGCTCGACCAGAAGCTCGGTGGGCTCCAGCCCTCCGACCTCGTGATCCTGGCCGGCCGGCCGAGCATGGGGAAGACCGCGCTCGCCATCACGATCGCCGCCAATGCCGCCTCGACCCCGCGGCCCGAGGCGGAGCGGCGGCCGGGCGAGCCGGCGGGCTACCGGGTCGGCCTCTTCTCGCTCGAGATGTCGGCCGAGCAGCTCGCCACCCGGCTCCTCTCGGCCGAGGCCCAGATCCCCTCCGACGAGCTGCGGCGCGGCCAGATCGGTGCGGAGGACTGGCCACGGATCGCCCGCGCCGGCCAGCGTCTGGCCTCCATGGCGCTCTGGATCGACGACACCCCGGCCTTGACCGTGGCCGGCCTCCGGACCCGCGCCCGCCGGCTCAAGCGGCTGCACGGCCTCGATCTCGTCGTCGTCGACTATCTCCAGCTCCTGCGCGGCTCGGGCTCCTACGGGCCCGGCAACCGGGTCCAGGAAGTCTCCGAGATCACCCAGGGGCTCAAGGCGCTCGCCAAGGAGCTCGCCGTCCCGGTCCTCGCCCTCTCCCAGCTCTCGCGCGCGGTCGAGGCGCGCGACGACAAGCGGCCGATGCTCTCGGATCTGCGCGAATCGGGCTCGATCGAGCAGGACGCCGACGTCGTCATGTTCGTCTTCCGCGAGGAGTACTATCTTTCCCGCGCGGTGCCGAGCCAGCGCGAGGGCGAGGCGGTCGAGAAGTTCCAGGCACGCTACCAGGAGTGGATGCAGCGCTGCGAGCGGGTCCACAACAAGGCCGAGGTGATCATCGCCAAGCAGCGCAACGGGCCGATCGGCAGCGTTCAGCTCCAGTTCGACGCGGCCTATGGTCGCTTCCGCAACCTCGAGACCGACGCCTACGTGGAAGGCTGCTATTGAGCGGAGCGGAGCGGCTCGAGCGGGCTCGGCTCACGATCGACCTCGAGGCCCTGCTCGCCAACCGGCGCACCCTCGCTCGGATCGCCGAAGGTGCCGAGCTCGCGGCCGTGGTCAAGGCGGACGCCTACGGGTTGGGCCTCGTCCCGGTCGCCCGCGCTCTCGCCCGGGCCGGCTGCCGGAGTTTCTTCGTGGCCCGCCTCGAGGAGGGGGAAGAGCTCCGCGGCCTCTTGCCGGGCGTCCGCATCTTCGTGCTCGACGGGCTCGCCGGCCGACCGCCGCGCCGCTTCCTCGAGGCCCGGCTCGTGCCGGTGATCGGCGAGCCGGGCGAGCTCGCCGGCTGGCGGGCCGTCGCCCGCGCCCGCGAGCGGCGGCTCGAGACGGCACTCCTGCTCGACACCGGCCTCACCCGGCTCGGGCTCGCCGAGGAGGACGTCCGGGCGCTGGTGGGCGACCCGCTCGCCGAGCTCGAGCTCGTGCTCGTGGCGAGCCACCTGGCCTGCGCCGACGAGCCCGCTCACCCGCTCAACGCCCGCCAGCTCGCGGCCTTCGCGCGACTTCGGACGATGCTGCCGCCGGCACCCGCCGGGCTTTCCGCCTCCTCCGGCATCTTCCTGGGCGAGGCCTTCCGCTTCGACCAGGTCCGTCCCGGCGCCGCTCTCTACGGCGTCAACCCGACCCCCGGCCGGCCGAACCCGATGCGCTCCGTGGTCCGCCTCGAGGCACCGGTGCTGCGGGTCCATACCGTGCGCGAGAGGGGCACGGTCGGCTACGGCGCCACCCATCCGACCCGGCCGGGCAGCCGGATCGCGGTCGTGCCCGTGGGCTATGCCGACGGCTGGCCGCGTGCCGCCTCGGGGCGCGGTCGGGTCCGGATCGCCGGCCGCGAGGTGCCGATCGTGGGCCGCGTCTCGATGGACCTCTTGACCCTCGACGCGAGCGCGTTGCCAGAAGAAGCGGTCGGCCCCGGCACGGCGGTCGAGCTCCTGGGCGAGGGATTCGGGGTGGACGAGCTCGCCGCCGCCGCCGGGACCATCGGCTACGAAGTGTTGACCCGGCTCGGTCGGCGCTTCGAGCGCCGCTGGCTCGGCCCGGAGGGGGGGCCTTGAGCTTCCTCGCCGCGATCGGCCGAGCGACCCTCTCGCTCCTCTCGACGATCGGGGCGGTCGTCCTGTTCGCGGCCGAAGCGCTCGCGCGCGGCCTCTCGGGCCGGCTCTACTGGCGCCAGATCGTCCGGCAGATGCTCGAGATGGGCTATTTCTCCCTGCCCGTGGTGGGCCTCACCGCGATCTTCACCGGCATGGTGCTGGCGCTCCAGAGCTACACCGGCTTCTCGCGCTTCGAAGCCCAGAGCGCCATCCCGACCATCGTCGTCCTCTCGATGACCCGCGAGCTGGGGCCCGTGCTCGCCGGCCTCATGGTCGCGGGCCGGGTGGGGGCGGCGATCGCCGCCGAGCGCGGCACCAAGCGGGTGAC
>DAIOUO010000321.1:0-4171 GCA_036759485.1 Geminicoccaceae bacterium
GGCGGGATCGGCTATCTCTTCGACCGCCAGGAGCAGGAGATGCGGGCGGCCGTGGCGCGCGAGCAGGAGCTCGGCCGGGCCGAGGTCGAGCGCGTGCGCGACGACCTCCTCAAGATCACGCTCCAGAACGAGGTCCTGTTCGACTTCGGCAAAGCCGAGATCAAGCCCGCCTTCGCCCCGACCCTCGACAAGCTCGCGGCCGCACTCGTCAAGTACGACCGCTCCTTCGCGACCGTGATCGGCCACACCGATTCGATCGGCTCGGAGGCCTACAACCAGGCGCTCTCCGAGCGCCGTGCCCAAGCGGTGGTCGATGCCCTCGCGAGCCGCGGCGTTTCTCCGGGGCGGATGTCGGCGGCGGGGCGCGGCGAGAGCGAGCCCAGAGCCGACAACGCCACCGAAGCCGGCCGCCAGCTCAACCGGCGGGTCGAGATCCTGGTGAGCCCGCAGGGCTGAGCCCGGCGGCGGGGCGATCGCCGCGCCGGCGAACCCACCGACGGTCTCGGCCTCGCCCGCGCGCCTTGTCCCCCCCGGGGGCACCGCGTATAGGACCCGTCGGGTGGAAACGAAACAGGGGGGCGCCGATGTCCGGCTCGACGTTCGACCGTCTGAGGTGCGGTCTCGCCGCGGGTCTGCTCGCGGCCGGCGTGGTGCTCGGGGCCGATCCCGCGACGGCGGACATCGACCGGGTCCGCTGGCCGGTGCCGATGGCCTTCGGCTCGAACCTCACCGCCCTCGGCGACGCCATGCCCTGGGTGGCGGAGCAGCTCAAGGCCGCTTCCGACGGCCGCATCGACCTCAAGGTGTTCGAGCCCGGCAAGATGATCCCGGCGCTCGGCGTCTTCGACGCGGTGAGCGAAGGCAAGGTCGAGGCCGGCTACACCTGGATGGGCTACGAGATCGGCAAGGTCCCGGCCTCGGCGTTGTTCGGTGCCGTGCCCTACGGCATGGAGCCCTGGGAGTACGCGGCCTGGTTCTATTTCGGCGGCGGCAAGCAGCTCCTCGAGGAGGTCTACAGGCCGCACAACATCCATCCGATCTTCTGCGGGACGATCAGTCCCGAGGCTGCCGGCTGGTTCCGCTTCGAGATCACCTCGCTCGACCAGATCAAGGGGCTCAAGTTCCGGGCCGCTGGCCTCGGTGGCAAGATCTGGCAGAAGCTCGGCGCTTCGGTGACGCTCCTGCCCGGTGGCGAGCTCTTCCAGGCGCTCGAGAAGGGCGTGCTCGACGGTACCGAGTTCTCGCTGCCCACGGTCGACGAGCAGCTCGGCTTCTACAAGGTCGCCAAGTTCTACTATCTGCCGGGCTGGCACCAGCCATCGACGAGCCAATATCTCTACGTCAACAAGAAGGCCTGGGATTCGATCAACAAGCAGACCCAGACACTGATCGAGACCACCTGCACGGCGGCGGTGACGATGGCGATCGCCAAGGCCGAGGCGCTGCAGGGACCGATGCTCACCAAGTTCGAGAAGGAGGGTGTCAAGCTCGTGCGCTGGAGCGACGAGATGCTGGCGGCCTTCAAGAAGGCCACCGAGGAGGTGATGGCCGAGGAGTCCGCCAAGGACGCTCTCTTCAAGAAGGTCTACGAGTCCCAGAAGGCCTTCCAGGCGGCGCATTCGCCCTGGCGGCGCTTCGCCTTCCTGCCCCGCTGAAATCGGCCGGGCGGGCCCGCGCGCCCGCCCGCTCGCGCATTCGTTAGCGGAGGAGCGCCCGTGAGCGAGCCGCGGCCCCAGGACGACGCTGCGCCCAGCGTGGGCGAGGTCGCCGAGCAGAAGCTGCACGAGCTCGAGGAGAAGCACCATTTCCGCCTGCCGCGCACCCGCGCCTCGGACCGGCTCGAGGCCGTCGTGCTCGGCGTCAATCACGCCGCATCCTGGCTCTGGGCGCTGCTCGTCGTGATCATCGTGTTCGCGGTCGCCATGCGTTACCTGTTCGGCCGCGGCTCGATCATGATCGAAGAGCTGCAGTGGCACATCTACGGGGTCGGCTTCATCCTGGGGCTCTCTTATTGCCTCGTGAGCGACCGGCACGTCCGGATCGACGTGGTGGCTGAGCGTTGGCCGCTCCGGGTGCGTGCCTGGATCGAGCTCCTGGGCCTCGCCCTCTTCCTGATCCCCCTCTGCCTCGCCGTGATCCTCGAGGCGATTCCCTTCGTGCTGCGCTCCTGGCAGCTGCACGAAGTCTCGGCCGCACCCGACGGGCTGCCCTATCGTTGGATCCCGAAATCCTTCATCCTCTGGGGCTTCCTCTTGCTCCTCCTGGGTGCCGTCGCCCGCCTGCTGCGGGTCACCGCGTTGCTGTTCGGGCGGCCCGAGCCGCTGCCCACCTCGGCCGGCTGAGCGGCCGCTTCGACCCCGGAGGCGCGCCCGTGCCGGCCTACGAGATCATCGTCGTCGTCTTCCTACTCTCCTTCGTCGGCTTGTTGTTCACTGGCTTCCCGATCGCCTGGATCCTGGGTGGACTTTCGCTGATCTTCGCCGCCATCGGAATCGTTCTGTCGAACGTCTTCGACGTCGACACTTTCCTGCTCGCCGACTGGTCCCGCTTCGCCATCCTGGTCGACCGCATCTGGAACCAGATGGAGAACTGGGTCCTCGTCTCGCTGCCGATGTTCGTCTTCATGGGGCTGATGCTCGACCGGTCGGGCGTCGCCGAGACGATGATGCGCAACTTCGTCTCGCTGTTCGGCCGCTTCAACGGCGGGCTCGCCCTCACCGTCGTGCTGATCGGCATCCTGCTCGCCGCCTCGACCGGTATCGTCGGCGCCTCGGTCGTGCTGCTCGCGGTGCTCTCGCTGCCGGTGATGCTCCAGCAGGGCTATTCGCGCCAGCTCGCCGCCGGGGTCGTCGCCGCCTCGGGCACGCTCGGCATCCTGATCCCGCCCTCCATCATGCTCGTCATCATGGCCGACCAGCTCGGGCTCTCGGTCGGCGACCTCTTCATGGGGGCGGTCTTCCCGGGTCTACTTTTGGGCGGGCTGTACCTTCTCTACGTGATCCTCGTGGGAGTATTCTTCCCGAAGGTGGCGCCGGCGCCGCGCGACCTCGAGCCCGTGAGCTGGGCCCTGATCCGCTCGACCCTGGTCTCGGTCTTGGCCCCGCTCTTCCTCATCCTGGCCGTGCTCGGCTCGATCTTCGCCGGCATCGCCACACCGACCGAGGCTTCCGGGCTCGGTGCCTTCGGTGCCACGCTCCTGGCCGCGGCCAACGGTCGGCTGAGCCTCGCCACGTTGCGCGAGGTCGGCCGCGAGACCATGCTCACGACCGCCTTCATCTTCGGCATCTTCCTGGGCGCCACGGCCTTCGCGCTGGTCATGCGGGCGCTCGGCGGCGACGAGCTCGTGGCCGAGGCGCTGAAGAGCCTCCCCTTCGGCCCGAACGGGATCGTCGTCTTCATCCTCCTGATCGCCTTCGTTGCCGGCTTCTTCCTCGACTGGCTCGAGATCACGCTGATCATGTTGCCGCTCGTGGCCCCGGTCGTGAAGGATCTCGGCTTCGATCTACCCTGGTTCGTCGTGCTGTTCGCGGTTTGCCTGCAGACCTCGTTCCTGACACCGCCGGTCGGTTTCTCCCTCTTCTACCTCAAGGGCGTGGCACCCAAGGCGATCACCACGCTCGACATTTACAAGGGGATCGTGCCTTTCGTGCTTCTCCAGCTCCTGGCACTCGCCTTCGTCTTTCTCTGGCCGCAGCTCGTGCTCTGGCTGCCGGCCAAGATGTACGGCTGAGGCCCGGGCCGAGGGGCGGTCCGCTCCGGCCGAACGCCAGCGGGCCCTCCGGGGCCGCGATTCGATCGACATCGAGGCCGCGCCGGCATAAAGGGCGAGCGGAAGGGATCGTCGACCGCTGCAGCCGCGCCCTTCGATGATCGAACCTCTCCGCCTCGCCCTTCTCGCGCTGCTCCCCCTCCTTCTCGCCGCCTGCGCCGGCGCCGTGCCCAGCTCGCTTCGGGTCGGAGGCGCCGGTCAGGCGCCCCGGCCGCTCCTCGAGCTCGCCGCGGATCGACCGGTCGTGGCGCTGGTCGACGTCGAGGTCTTCGAACTCGGGGCGGCCCTTCTGCCGGCACCGCGGGCCGCCTGGACCCGCGAGGCGAGGGAGCGGGTCGAGGCGGCTCTGGACGGGCTCGCCCGCCGGCGTCGAGCCGTTCTCCTCCGGCCGCCGAGGGAGGG
>DAIOUO010000322.1:0-4131 GCA_036759485.1 Geminicoccaceae bacterium
ATCACCGCGATCTTCACCCCACCGCGCTCGAAGAAGGCGGTCGATTCGAAGACCGGCTCCTCCCATTCGGTGTCGAGCACGTTGCCGGCGAGGAAGGGGAAGCCCAGCTCCTCGACGATCGCCTTCACCCGCTCGGCGCCGTAAGTGAACTCCCAGTGCCCGGTCATGGCCTCGACGCCGAGCGAGCGGAGCGCCGCCACCGTGTCGGCGCCCTTGGTCTGCAGCGCCACCCAGGAGCCCTGCATGGCATCGCCGCCGTCCAGGAGGAGCGTGCGGCCCGGCCGCTCGGCACGGATCGCCCTGACGAGTGTCGCGATCCGATCGAGGCCGCCGACCCGGCCGTAGCGCCGGGCGAGCTCGACGAAGTCCTGGTCGGTGAAGGCGTAGGCTTCCGCGCTGCCCGGGGCGATGCCGAAACGTGCGAGGAAGTCCGCGCCCGTCAGGTGCGGCGGCAGGCCGCGTACCTCGCCCACGCCGATATTGGTCGAGGGCTCGCGGAACCAGATCGGCACGAGCTGGGCGTGCAGGTCGGTCAGGTGCAGGATGGTGACGTTGCCGACCGGTCGGAAGGCCAAGAGATCGGCCTCGGAGAGCCGGTCCTGGGCAGCGAGGCGCCCGGCTCGACCGGGCCCCAGGATGGCGCCCGCGGCGGCGGCGAGCGCGAGAAAGTCGCGACGGCTGACCAAAGGAATCCTCCCTGGGGCTCGGGACGCGCGGGCCGCACCCGAAGGGTGCGGCCCTGGTCCCGGAAGGGAACGACGGGAAGCGCCGCTCAGGCGGTGACGTCGATCTTGCTCTCGGCCTTGTAGACGGTGCCGTCGTCGTCGTACCAGGCGAAGCCGAAGGTTCCACTCTCCTCGACTTTGACGAAGAAGGAGATGTAGGGGTTCGCCGAGATCGCCGGATGGAGGACCATCTCGCAGACCGGCTTGCCGTTGAATTCGCAGGTGAAGCGGTTGATGATCTTGCGCGGAATCGTCTTGCCGTCTGCGTCCTTGCGCTGGCCGGACTCCATGACGTGGCTGACGAGGGTCTTGATCTCGACGAGCTCGCCCTTCTTGGCGGTCTTCGGAACCTTGATCCGCGGCTTGATGTCGGCCATGGGTGCTCTCCTCTTCTTCCGCTCAGCCGCCGCAGCCGCCGATCGTGACCTTGACCTCGGTCTTGGTCATCCAGACCGAGCCGTCGGACATCTCCGCCACCGCCCAGACGTTCTGGGTCTGTGCGAGCCGCATGCGGGTCGAGAACTCGGCCCGGCCGTTGGCCGGCGTGAACTTGAAGCTGCACACCCCGGCCTCGGGATTGCCGTCGGCCAGGATGTGAATGACCTTGCAGTAATTGTCGGGGGTCATCGGGCTGTCGACCGCCGCGGTCAAGGGCACGGTCTGCCCGTTCTCGGCGATCTGCGGCATGTCCAGCCGGACCTTGCCCTCCTGCGGGACCTTCTCGCCGATCAGTTCTTTCAAGAGCTTCTGGGCCTTGGCCAGATCGGCCCGGGCCGATGGTGCCACAAGCAGCAGCCCGCCCGCGGCGAGCGCGCCCGCACCCACCTGCTTGATCACCGTGCGGCGGGTCGCCGCGGTGCCTGTGCTCATCGATCTCGCCTCCTTCGCTCGGGGGTTCGGTCGTCAGTGCCGGATGTTCGGCGCCTCGATCGGCCAGCCCTCACTGATATAGGTGAGGTAGAGTTCGAGGTCGCCGTATTCCTTGGCGTCGGGCGGCAGGTCGTTGGCGCGGATCTGCACCCCACACCACTGGAACCGCTTGCGGATGTCCCAGGTCTCCTGGCGGCTGGTCCGCCAGAGCGGGAAATGCGCGGTCTGGCCGGGCAGCTTGCCGAGATACTGGCCGCGGAGCCAAGTCTCGCCGATCTTCTCGTGGCAGTCGATACACGCCATGTGCTGCTGGCCGATCTTGAGCCGGGTGAGCGCCTCGCCGCGCTTCAGCGCCTCCTGGGCGCCGGGGCTCGAGACGTCGAGCTTCACCTTCATCCCGGCCGAGAGGTTGGTGAGGTAGACGTGGAGGGCCGTGTTCTCGGGGCTCTGCATGAGCCACTCGGCGCCCGTCGTGGCCTTGGCGTGGCGGGCGACGAACTCGGCCACGCCCACCACCTTGTCGAGCCGCGGCTCGTAGTAGGGCATCCGCGCCGCCCAACCCTTGAAGGCGGTTTCCGGATCGGTGTGGCAGGAAGCACAGGACTTGCCGGTCGGACCCGGTTTCTCGAAGAACACCCGGCCGGTGTCGATCAGCTCGGCCGCAGGGTTGACGAAGGGGTCGGTCCAGTCGCGGTCTTCGACCGGCAAGGGCCGTTTGGCGGGGTCGTCGAGCGGATTGGCGAAGGTCGCGGGCGTCTTGAGCGTCTGCAGGAACGCCACGATGTCGCGCACCTCCTGCTCGGTGTAATAACCGTGCGCCCCCCAGGGTGGCATGGTCGTCTCGGGATTGAAGACCCGCGCGTCCCACACCCGATTGAAGAGTTCGAGGTCGCTGCGACCCCAAGTGCCGATCTCGGACAGGTCGGGACCCGAATTGCCCGGCATCTCGAGGGTCTCGGGCCCCATGATGTGGCAGGAGAGGCAGCCGCCGCCCCGGGCCCGCGAAAAGGCCAGCTGCTTGCCCTTGGCCGGATCGCCCTTGCCCGGATCGGCGACCTGCCGGAGCTCGCCCGGCTTCGGCGGCGCGGGCGCCCGGTCGGGATGGGCGAGATCGTTGAACTTCGACCAGTCGGCCTGGTTCCAGTCCTTGTAGCGCTTCCAGGGCGTGGGCGCCGCGGAGCCCTCGAGGACGAGCGGCGCCGCGGTCGCGGCGGCCTCGGCCCGTTCCACGGCGGTCCCGACACCGACCGTCGTCAAGGCCAGGAGCGCGGTCGCCCATGCACCACCACCGACGGCGATTCCTTTCCGCATCGTCTTGTCCGTCATGTCGCCTCCCACGGGGCGCCCGTCCGATCCGGACGCCCGTTTTCCACGAGCAGAGCCTATCCTCGGCGAAGATCGTGTCCAGCCGCGACCGGCCGGCCCCTTGCCTGGAATATAAGACGTCCTTAATATGATTGCCAAGGCTCGCGAGATTGCGGCGATCGGTCGCTCGGCGCACAATGACCGAACGGTCGCGCCGGGCCGCGGTCGGACGGGCCACGGGAGCGTGGGATGACATCGAATCCGCTTCGCCGAGCGCTGGTCGGGCTCGCGGGTTGGGCCTTTTTCGCCGGGCCGGCCGGGCCGGCCGGGGCGGCCGAACTCGTGATGTTCTCCGACCGCGGCTGCTCCTACTGCGCCCGCTTCGAGGCCGAGATCGGACCCGTCTACCCCAAGACCGAGGAGGCACGGCGGGCGCCCTTGCGCCGCGTCGACCTCGGCGAGGGAATCCCGCCGGAGTTCGCGCATCTGCGGCCGCCGAGCTTCACGCCGACCTTCGTGCTGGTCGAGCAGGGCCGCGAGATCGGGCGCATCCTGGGCTATCCCGGCGAGATGCATTTCTGGGGGCTTCTCGGGATGCTGCTCGAGCGGCTCGAAGGGGAGCCCGCCGTCGCGTCCGTGGGAGGCTGAGACCATGAAGCCGTCGCGTCGCAGCGTGCTCCTGGGGCTGGGCGGTTCGCTCGTGGCGCCCGCCGTTCGGGCGGCGGTGATCGACGCGAGCGGCCTGCCGGCCCAGCCCTGGTTCCTGCAGTCCTTCTTGGACCTGCGGGAGGACCTCGAGACCGCCGCCGCCAACGGCAAGCGATTGGCGATCCTGATCGAGCAGAAGGGTTGCCCGTTCTGCAAGCAGCTGCACGAAGTCAACTTCGCCGATCCCGTGGTGAGCGAATGGATCCGGCAGCGGTTCGAGATCCTCCAGCTCGACCTGCACGGGTCGCGCGAGCTCACCGATCTCGACGGCAGCAAGCACGAGGAGAAGGCGTTCGCGCGGCGGATCGCCGGGCAGATGACCCCGGTCGCGATCTTCCTGCCGGCCGATCCGGCCGAGGCGGCGGGTCGGCCGGCGCATCTGGCGGCGGTCGCGCGGATGCCCGGCTATCTCCCGCCACGCGAGTTCCTGGCCCTCTTCCGCTACGTATACGAACAGGCCTATCGTCACGAAGGCTTCGAGGCCTATCGACGCCGGGAAGCCTGAGCGCGCGACGTTCCGCCG
>DAIOUO010000323.1:0-4118 GCA_036759485.1 Geminicoccaceae bacterium
GCGATGGAGGGGCGGCGTTGCGTGCGCGAGCGGATCCTCGCGGGCGAGCCGGTCTACGGGACCATGGTGTTCGAGCTCTTCACGCCCGGCCTGCCGGCGATCCTGACCGCCGCCGGGTTCGACTTCGTGATCCTCGACACCGAGCACAGCGGGGTCGGGATCGAGACGATCAAGACGACGATCGCCTGCGCCCGTGGGCTGCCGCTCGAGGTCTATGTCCGGGTGCCGGAGAAGTCCTACGCGGCGGTCGCCACCGTGCTGGACGCGGGGGCGCAGGGGATCATGGTGCCCATGCTCGAGACGGCGGAGCAGGCCCGCGAGCTGGTCGAGTGGGTGCGCTACCGGCCGGAGGGCAAGCGGGGTTGCGCCTTCGGCATGGCGCACGACGGCTACCGGGCGGGCGACCCGGTCGCGACCATGGCCGAGGCCAACCGGCGCAACCTGGTGATCGGCCTGATCGAGACCCGCAAAGGGATCGAGAACGCCGAGGCGATCTGTGCCGTGCCCGGTTTCGACGTCGCCTGGCTCGGCCATTTCGACCTCACCAACGACATGGGCATCACGGCCCGGTTCGACCATCCCGAGTTCTGGGCGGCGGTCGACCGGCTCGCCGCCGCCACGAAGAAGCACGGCAAAGCGCTCGGCGGGCTCGACGGCGACCTCGCCTATCTCGCGAAGCTGCGCGAGCGGGGCTTCGCGGTCCTGGGCTACGGCAACGACATCGCCGTGCTGCGCAACGGCTGGGCGCGCGGGCTCGCCGAACTCCGCGGCTAGGCTGCTTCGGCCCGCTTCGCGGGCGGCCCGACGGGGCCCTTGGGCGGGCGTCGGGAAGCGGCCGGCCGATTCACCGGGGTCGGCCCGATGCCGGCCGGGGCCGCGCTCGGACCCGGGCGCCCGCGGCCGCGAGGATGCAAGCCCCGGGCCAGGTTCGAAGCGGGGCCTCGACGACGGGCTCGTGACGCCGAGCGGCTTGTGGTAGCCAAGATCCTTAGCGTATCATAACCGACAATTGAACGGGGGCATATATGTGAAAGGGGGCATAAATGACGGCACCGACGATCGAAGCGCCGGCAAGCTTGCCGGAACGGCGGGTGCGGGCGCGGTGCGGCGGACCGGCGGTCGAGAAACTCTCGGTCGGGCTCGAGCTCGTGACACCGCTGCTCGGCGGGGCGGCGGTGCCGCGGACGCTCGACGATGTGGACGTGGTGCGGGTGCCGTCGATTCGCGGCCAGCTGCGCTTCTGGTGGCGGGCGCTGCACGCGCAGGAATTCGCCTCCTCCCGCGCGCTCTGGGAGGCGGAGAGCGCGCTCTTCGGCCGGGCGGCGGACGAGGCGGGCGGCCGCTCGCCGGTCGAGCTGCGGGTCAAGGATGTCGCGGCCAGCGATACCGATTACGACGACATCCGCCTCTATCCCAAGGACGGAAAGCCGGCGACGCCCGGCGCCTACGCGCTCTTCCCGGCGCGGGCCGAAGCGGGCGGGACACCGGTCGCGCCCCGTCGCGAGCCGGGCACGCGGTTCACCCTCGAGCTGCGCGCGCCGGCGCCGGTGCTGGAAACGCTGCGCAACGTCGTGCGCGCCTGGATCCTGTTCGGCGGCTACGGCAGCCGCACCCGCCGCGGGCTCGGCAGCCTCGGGGTCGTGTCGGCCGACCGTTCGGAGTGGCTGCCGAGGGAGGCGACACGCGAGGCGCTCGCCGCCCTCTTCGGTCGCGACCTCTTCGCACCCGTCTCGCGGCCGCCGACGGAGACGCCGCGGCTGGCCGGTGCGTCGCTCTATGTCGGGGCGGCCCTGCCGAAGGCCGAGGAAGCCTGGACGACGGCGCTCGGTTGGCTGCGCGACTTTCGGCAAGGCACGAACACGGGGGCGCGAGAGAGCGGGCTCGGCAAAGCCGAGCCGAGCCGCCCCTCGATCTCGAACTGGCCCGAGGCGGACAAGATCCGCCAGCTCACCGACAAAACGAAGGACCATCCGCCACGCTACGGCAAGGATCCGGCCTGGCCCCGGGCGGGCTTCGGGCTGCCGATCGTGGGCCAGTTCCAGACGCGCGGCCGCAACGACGAACGGTACGACGAGCCCGGGCCTTACGAGTTGAACTGGCGGCAAGGAAACGAGGCGCGCAACCGGCTCGCGAGCCCGTTGATCGTCAAGGCCATGCCGCTCGCGAACGAGAAGTTCGTGCCGATCGCGCTCTGGCTCGACCGTGCCTGGCCCGAGCGCGGCGCGGTCGTGCTGCGCATGAGCGGGGCAGAGGTTCGAGGATCGGCGGCGCCGTTCGACAAGCTCCTGGGCAAAGGCGACCGGGCGCTGTTCGCGCCGCTCGCCGGCAAGAGCAGCCTGCGCGAAGCCTTCCTCGACTGGCTCGCCGCACGGCCGAACGTGCGGAAGATCGCCGGATGAGCGCGCACCTCCTCCTGATCACCTTCGGGCCGGTGCAGGAGTTCATCGAGCAGTCGCGGCGTACCCGCGATCTCTGGTTCGGTAGCCACGTCCTCTCCGAGCTCGCCCGCGCCGGTGCCCGGGCGCTGGTCGAGGCCGGGGCGCGGCTCGTCCTGCCGGCGCTCGAGAGGGGCGATCCCGAGCTCGAACCCTGCGACGGTTTCTTGCGGGCGAAGGGGGAGCCGCCGGCACCGATCGCCAACAAGCTCCTGGCCGAGCTGCCCGAGGGGCTCGACCCGGCGGCGACCGCGCGCGAGGCGCGCGCGGTCGTGATCGATCATTGGAAGCAGCTCGCCAATGGCGTCCGCGCGCGCTGCCGAGGCCTGATCGCCGAGGGCGTGGATGCGGTCTGGGACGAGCAGATCGAAACCGCCCTCGAGTTCTACGCGAGCTGGGCGCCGCTTTCGGGCGACTATGCCGAGGCTCGAAAGAAGCTCGAGCGGGCGATCGCCGGCCGCAAGCTTTTGCGCGATTTCGGCCCGTGGCGGCACGACCGGTGCGGGGCACCGAAATCGAGCTTCGACGGAGCGCGCGTATCGGTCCTGGCCGAGCACCGGCCGAAGACCCTCGTCCGTCGCCTGCGCATCGGCCGGGGCGAGCAGCTCGATGCCGTGGCGCTCGTGAAGCGGGCGGGCGGCGATCCGGAGCAGTTCCCGCCGATCGTCAACATCGCCCTCGCCGCCTGGCTCGAGGCCGCGGCGCAGCATGCGCCGGCGGAACTCGGGCGGCTGCGCGAACGCGCGCGTGAGCTCGATCTGCCGCAGGTGAAACGGCCCGATCTCCGCTGGACCATCGCGTTTCCGTTCGACGCGGAGGTGCTGATCGAAAGCCGCATCCGCCCGCTCTTCGAGGAACTCGAGATCGCGGGCGATCCCGAGCTCTTCCTTCGCCACGAACTGCGGCCGCTCTACCGCGTGATGGGCGAGCCGAACCCCTACGTCGCCTGCCTCGTGGCCGACGGCGACCGGATGGGCAGAGCCCTCGATGCGATCGGCGATCCCGATGCCCACCGCGCCTTCTCGAAGGCGCTCGCGGGTTTCGCGGCCGAGGTCCGACGGATCGTGGAGCAGGAGCACCGAGGCTCGCTCGTCTATGCGGGCGGCGACGACGCGCTCGCCTTCCTGCCTCTGGTCGACGCGGTGCCTGCGCCGAGAGGCTGCGCGAGCGGTTCGAGGCGCTCGTGCGGCCCGCGGTCCCGGCCGCCGTCCTCGACGCCGACAAGCCCACGCTTTCGGTCGGCATCGGCATCGGCCACCCGATGGAGGGCATGGCGGCGCTGCTCGAGCTCGGCCGCGAGGCCGAGAAGCTCGCCAAGACGCAGCGCAACGCGCTCGCGCTCGTCCTCGACAAACGCTCGGGCGGCCGGCGGGAGTGGCTCGGAGGCTGGCCCGAGGATCCGGCCGCGCGCCTTTCGGCCGATGCCGCGCTCGCCGCGGGCCCGCTCTCGATCAAGAAGATCCACGAGATCGGCGCGATCCTCCGCCGCCTGCCCGCACCCGGCGCGGTCGCGGGCGGCGAGGCCGAGGCGTTCCACCGGGTGCTCGAAGGCGAGGTCCACCGTGCGCTCGCGCGCAACGAGGGAAAGCCGCTCGGATTCGCCGAGATCGGCCTGGTTCTGCCCGAGGACTATGCGGGGGCTCACGAAGCCGTCGCCCGCTGGGTCGACCGGATGCTGATCGC
>DAIOUO010000324.1:0-4109 GCA_036759485.1 Geminicoccaceae bacterium
GGGGGGGGGGAGCTGTCGTGCTCGGACGCCTGATCGCACGGCTCGAGGAGACGCTCTTGGCGCTGCTCCTCGCCGCCATGACGCTCCTCACCTTCACCCAGGTGGTGCTCCGCTACCTCTTCAACACGGGGCTCATCTGGGCGCTCGAGGCCACCGTCTATCTCTTCGCCTGGCTGATTCTGCTCGGCATCTCCTATGGGGTGCGGGTGCACGCCCACATCGGCGTCGACGTCCTGGTCAAGGCCCTCACCGGCAACGCCCGGCGGGTGCTGGGTCTGGTCGCGATCGGCTTCTCGCTCCTCTACACGGGCATCATGCTCTACGGCTCGTGGCGCTACGTCGAGCGGCTGCACCGGCTCGGCACCGAGGCCGAGGACATCCCGATCGAGCGCTGGATCCTCACGATCGTCCTGCCGATCGGCTTCGCTCTGCTGGGGGTGCGCCTGCTCGAGCAGGGCTGGGCGATCCTCACCGGACGCGCCAAGGGCTTCGAGCTCGCCGACGAGGCGGCCGAACTCCTGCGCGAGCGCGAGCGGCTGACGGCGGAGCGCGGCCGATGACCACGCTCTTCCTGTTCGCCACCCTCTTCTTCTTCCTGATCCTGGGCATGCCGATCGCCATCGCCCTCGGCCTCTCGAGCGTCCTCACCATCCTGTTCTTCGCCCAGGACAGCCTCGCCTCGCTCGCCCTCAAGTTCTTCGAGACGAGCGAGAAATACGTGCTGCTGGCGATCCCGTTCTTCATCCTGGCCGGCAATTTCATGACCACGGGTGGTGTGGCCCGGCGGATGATCGACTTCGCGATCGCCTGCATCGGCCATCTGCGCGGCGGCCTCGCCATGGCCGGTGTCATGGCCTGCATGCTGTTCGCCGCGGTCTCCGGCAGTTCGCCCGCGACCGTCGTCGCCGTCGGCTCGATCGTCATCGGCGGCATGATCCGCACGGGCTATTCGCGCGAGTTCGCAGCCGGTGTCATCTGCAACGCCGGCACGCTCGGCATCCTCATCCCGCCCTCGATCGTCATGGTCGTCTACGCCGCCGCCACCGAGACCTCGGTCGGCCGGCTGTTCATGGCCGGTGTCGTGCCCGGCATCGTGCTCGGCCTCATGCTCATGGCCGCGATCTGGGTCGCCGCCACCGTCAAGGACTTGCCGCGTCAGCCGCTGGCGAGTTGGGCCGAGGTGCTGCGCACCGGCCGCGAGGCCTTCTGGGGCCTGGTGCTGATCCTCATCATCCTGGGCGGCATCTACGGCGGCATCTTCACGCCGACCGAGGCCGCGGCGGTCTCGGCCGTTTACGCCTTCCTGATCGCGCTCTTCGTCTACCGCGACCTGAGCTGGTCCGACGTGCCGCACGTGCTCGTCGAGAGCGCCAAGGTCACGGTGATGCTGCTCTTCATCATCGCGAATGCGATCCTCTTCGCGCACGTGCTCACGACCGAGCAGATCCCGCAGACGATCGCCCAGACCATCACCGAAGCCGGCTTGGCGCCCTGGCAGTTCCTGCTCGTCGCCAACCTGCTCCTGCTCGTCGCCGGCAACTTCATGGAGCCGTCGGCGATCATCCTGATCCTGGCGCCCATCCTGTTCCCGATCGCTGTCCGGCTCGGCATCGACCCGGTCCACCTCGGCATCGTCATGGTCGTGAACATGGAGATCGGCATGATCACACCACCCGTGGGCCTCAACCTCTTCGTCACCTCGGGCATCACGGGCATGAGCGTCTGGGAGGTGGTCAAGGCCGCCACGCCCTGGCTCGGTGTGCTCCTGGTCTTCCTCGTGATCACGACCTACGTGCCGATGCTCTCGCTGTGGCTGCCGAACCTCCTCTTCGGCGCCGCGACGGTGCAGTGAGGCACCTGGCGGTCGCACGGTCGCCCCCGGCCACCCGGCGCGCGACCGACCCCCGCTCCGGGTCGGGCCCCGGCCGCCTCAGCCACCTCTCGCGAGCAGCGTCTTGACCGCGTCGATCGCGATCGGCCCGTCCCATTCGGCGATGCCGAGGACGCGGCCGACCTCGCGTCCCTCGCGGTCGACGAGCAGGGTGGCGGGCAGACCGGGGACGCCCACCGCGCGGCTTGTGGCGGCCGTCGCATCGCGATAGACCGCGAGCCGGTTCACCCCGACCTCGTCGAGAAACGCCTTGATCCGCTCCGGCGCCGAGCGTTCGACCGCGAGTGCCACGACCACGACCTCGTTCGGATCGAAGGCGGCCTGGAGGCGGTCGAGCGAGGGCATCTCCTCGCGGCAAGGAGCACACCAGGTCGCCCAGAAGTTGAGAACGACGACCTTGCCCTTGAGGTCCGACAGTCTGGCCGGGCTGCCGGCGAGCGTCTCGAAGGCGAGGTCCGGTAGAGGCTTGGGCTCCTTGAGCAGGATCGGCGCGGCGGCCGCGGGCGACAGGACGAACAGCGCCGCGGCGGCGGCGAGGCGGGCGATGGCTTGGATCACGCGGCGGGCTCCCGATGCGAGGCCTCGATGACGAGCGAGAAGACGCGATCGGCACGCGAGCTCTGGGGCGGGCATTTCGCGACCGACGCGGCCCCGCTCATGGAGCGAATTAACGCTTCGATCGGCTTCGACAAGCGGCTCTGGGCGCAGGACATCCGCGGCTCGATCGCGCACGCCCGCATGCTCGCCCGGCAGGGGATCATCGGCGAGGCCGACCGCGACGCGATCACGGCCGGCCTCGAGGCGATCGCCCGCGAGATCGAGGAGGGTCGGTTCGTCTTCGCTCCGGAGCTCGAGGACATCCACCTCAACGTCGAGGCGCGGCTCTCCGAGCGGATCGGCGAGGCGGGCCGGCGGCTGCATACCGCCCGCTCCCGCAACGACCAGGTGGCGACCGACCTCAGGCTCTGGGTGCGGGAGGCGATCGACCGGATCCTGGGACTGTTGCGCGATCTGCAGGCCGTGCTGATCGAGAAGGCCGAGGCGCACGCGGCCGACGTCATGCCGGGCTTCACGCATCTCCAGGCGGCTCAGCCCGTCACCCTCGGCCATCATCTCCTGGCCTATGTCGAGATGTTCGGTCGCGACCGCTCGCGCTTCGCCGATGCGCGCGCGCGGATGAACGAATGTCCCCTGGGCGCGGCCGCGCTCGCCGGCACGAGCTTCCCGATCGACCGCGAGGCGACGGCGCGCGAGCTCGGCTTCGCCCGACCCATGGCGAACTCGATCGACGCCGTCTCCGACCGCGACTTCGCGCTCGACTATCTCGCGGCGGCTTCGATCTGCGCCGTCCATCTCTCGCGCCTGGCCGAAGAGCTCGTGCTCTGGTCGACCCCGCAGTTCGGCTTCGCGCGGTTGCCCGAGGCCTTCACCTCCGGCAGCTCGATCATGCCGCAGAAGCGCAACCCGGACGCGGCCGAGCTCGTGCGCGGCAAGTCGGGCCGGGTGATCGGCCACCTCGTCGGTCTCTTGACCGTGCTCAAGGGCCTGCCGCTCGCCTATTCCAAGGACATGCAGGAGGACAAGGAGGGCCTGTTCGACGCCGCCGACACGCTCGAGCTCTGCCTCGCCGCGACCGCGGCCATGCTCGAGGGCACCCGCTTCGACCGGGCGCGGCTGCGCGCCGCGGCCGGTATCGGCTACACGACGGCGACCGACCTCGCCGACTGGCTCGTGCGGGTGAAGGGGGTGCCGTTCCGCGAGGCGCACGGCATCGCGGCGCGGGCGGTGCGGCGGGCGGAGGAGCGCGGCTGCGGCCTCGAGGATCTGTCGGAGGAGGAGCTCCGGGCCCTCGATCCGCGGCTGGATCCGGGTGTGCGCGAGGTCCTGGGCGTCGAGCGTTCGGTGGCGAGCCGGACGAGCTTCGGTGGGACGGCACCGGTGCGGGTGCGCGAGGCGCTCGCCGCGGCCCGCCGGCGTTTCCTCGACGAGTCCGAGGCGCGGGCGGCCGAGCGCGGGCCGGGATCCGGGGAGGCGGGACGGTGAGCCGGCGTCGTGTG
Organism: Geminicoccaceae bacterium; assembly: GCA_036759485.1. Lineage (GTDB taxonomy): Bacteria > Pseudomonadota > Alphaproteobacteria > Geminicoccales > Geminicoccaceae > JANXAZ01. The sequence goes on from DAIOUO010000324.1 coordinate 3,949, forward strand.
GTCCTGGCGTTCTTGATTCTGGTGCCGGTGGGCTGCGGCCGCCGCGGACGCCTGCGCCTGCCGGAGGCCGAGGGCGGCGCGGCCGATCGGAAACCGGCACCGACGCCCCCGGCGCCCGCCTCGCGCCGCCCCGCCCCCGCCGGCCTCGAGACGGGGTGAGG
>DAIOUO010000325.1:0-4058 GCA_036759485.1 Geminicoccaceae bacterium
GGTCGAGGCCCTGCACGTGCGCGAGGCCGAGCGGCTGCTCGCGCTCGCCGCGGCGATCGCGGAGCGGGCCGGATGACCGCACCGCCGTCCGCTGCACACGGGCGCCCTCGCCCCCGAGCCCACCGGAGAGCCGGGCCGAGTGCCCCGGCCCCGTGCAGCCGGTGCGACGGACCGTCCGACGCCCGGACGGCGGCCACGAACGCGTCGGCAGCGCGCGCCCGCCACGACGGGTCGACGGGAGTCGGGGGCCGGGCGACGGCCGAAGCACTCCCAGCCGCCGAGCGGGCGGCGGTCGCGGCCCGGACCGGACGCAGCCGGGATCGGCACCTGCCCGAGGCCTCCGGGTGCGGCGCCGACGATCCGCCGGACCGCCGTCGAGCCGGCCAGCGACGTCGTGGCCGGCTCTCCGTGCCGCCCGAACGCCACGCACCGGACCGGACGGCGGAGCCCACGGCGGTCGGCCGGGCATCTTCTGCTCGACTTCCCGCGACCCTCGAAGACACCAGGTTCGACCCGGAGCCTCCCCCGCGGATACCCGGACGGAGATGCCGCTCTCGGCTTCCCGCGAGGCCCGGGCAGGACATGCTCGGCTCGGCGCCGGAGCCGACGCTCGCCAATCGCGGAATCGGGTCCACCGGCCTTCCCGGCCGGAGGCCCGCCGGACCTCCGATCTCGCGGGGCGCCGGTCGAGGCATCGGGTCGGCCGCCGGTTGTGGCGGCTCGGGGCACCGCCTCGTCGGCGAGGACCGCTTCCGACGGCCCCGCGACCGTTTCCCGCGTCGGGTCGAGCGCGAGGAAGCCGAGCCGGCTCGAGCGGTCGGCCGAGAGGCCGGCTTCGCGCTCGACCCGCTCGTGCACGGCGTGCTGGACCGCCTGCACGACGAGGGGCCGCTCCGTTTCTTCCCGGATCGCGAGGATGCCCTCGACCCGAAGGAGCTCGCCACCCCGCCGCGCTGGCAGGAGCGTGGGCAGGAGGCCGGCGGTGTCGGCCGACAGCGCCTCCTCGCGGCGGATGCAGAAGGTGGCGACACCGGCGCCGTGTCCGGCGGCGCCGTGTCCGGCCGTCCGACCGATCGCCTCCTCTCGGACCTCGTCGGCCACACCGGGTCCGAAGGCGGCCGCCCCTCCCTCGCTCCGCACCTCGCCGTGGGCCGCCGTTTCGCGAGATTGGCCGATAGACCCGCGACGGCGAGCGTCGCCGACGAGAGCGACCTCTTCCACCGCATCCGCCCGTTGCCGCCGGATCGGTCGGAGGCGAGGGCTTCCGGTGCCACGGTCGGACGGGTCGGGCCGACCGGCCTCGTCCGCCTGCCGGAGGCCCGGTCCGTCGGCCGCGAGCTCTACGGACATCGCCCGAGAGCCCGCTGCGGCGAGCAGCGCCACCGTCCCTTCGCCCGGAAGGCCGGGAACACCGGCCTTCCGCTGCTCCGCCTCGAGCCTCTCTCGTGCCGGACCGTGCCGGTCGGCCCGCCCGGCTCAAGCCGCGCTCCAGGGCAGCTCGTCGAGCGACCGAGGACCGGTTCCTTCGGGTGGCCGAGCGATGCGGCCGTCGCGCCGGCTCGCGAAATTCGGTGCTCGGCCGATCGCGCCGCCGCCTGCGGCACCGGTCCCGCCCGCGATCGTCCGAGCCCCGGCCACCCCGGCCGTGCGAACCGCCCGGTCGGCCGCCTCGTCCCACCCGCGCCGCTCCGAAGCGGTCGGTCGGAGAGCCTCTCGCGCGGCCGATCGGAGCCCGGCGCGCTCGAGTTCCGACCCGAGCGTTCTCGCCGCGCCGTGCTCAATGCGAGCCGAACCCGCGTGGGTGCCCCGGCCGGCTGCACCGTCTCACCCCTGGGAGTGGCGGTGAGCGGCCCCGCTGTGCCCGCTCGGGGCGTGCTCGTGGCCCTCCTCGTGGCTGTGCCGTCCCGACGGGTCGAGGGCGAGCTCGCCCGACCAGCGTTCGACCTCCGGCCGCCGGCCGGCCGTCCTTCGGGGCCCGCCATCGAGCAGGGCTGCCGGTTCGATCTCGCCGCGGATCGCCCGGCGGATCGGAGCGATCGGGTCGAGCGCCCGCAACCGGGCTTCGAGTTCGGCGAAGCCGGCCGGTTCGGCGAGGTCGGTCTTGCTCACCACGATCTGGTCGGCGGCGGCCGCCTGGCGGACCGCCCCGGGAGCCGGGGCGAGCGTCGCGCTGCCGTCGAGCGCGTCGACGACCGTCACGATCCCGTCCAAGCGGAAGCGCGCGGCGGCGACCCGGTCGACGATCAGCGTCTGCAGGATCGGCACCGGATCCGCGAGGCCCGTGGTCTCGACGACCACCCGGTCGAACTCCGCCCGACCGCGCGCCCGCGCGCGCCGGAGTCGATCGAGCGCCCGCAACAGCTCCCCGCGCGCGGCGCAGCACGAGCAGCCGCCCTCGAGCAGCAGCACGCTCTCCTCGGCCCGCTCGATCTGCTCGTGGTCGAGACCGTCGGCGCCGCGCTCGTCGACGATCACCGCGGTCCGACCGAACCCGGGCCGCCGAAGGATCCGGCCGAGGAGGGTCGTCTCGCCGGCGCCCGGAAAGCCCGTGAGCACCGTGATCGGCAGCAGATCGCCCGGTCCGTGGCCCATGCACCTCGGCCCCTCCCCGGTCGGCGGCCGGAGCCGGCCACCAGAACGCGCAACATCATAGCATCTTCGATCTCCCTCCGAGTATCCCGGGACCGGCCCCTGGTCCCGGACCGGTTCTGCCACGGGAGAGGTTGACGAAGCGTTGACGCTGACGCCGGAAGCGGCGGGAGGACGTGGATGGACAAGGGCGGCAAGGGTCGCTTCTTCGAGGACCTCGAGGTCGGCCGGGTGCTGCGGCACGCCGGGCCGCGCACGGTGACCGCGGCCGATTCGGCACTCTATCTGGCGCTCACCGGCTCGCGCTTCGCGCTGCAGGCGGCCGAGCCCCTGGCGCGAGCCTGGGGCCTGCCCGCCCCGCCGCTCGACGACCTCTTGGTCTTCCACCTGGTGTTCGGCCTCTCGGTGCCCGATCTCTCGGTCAACGCGATCGCCAATCTCGGCTATGCCGACGGCCGCTTCTCGGCCCCGGTCTTCCCGGGCGACACGCTCGTGGCCCGCTCGACCGTGATCGGCCGCAAGCAGACATCCTCGGGCAAGACCGGCATCGTCTGGGTCCGTACCGAGGGTTTCAAGACCTGCGGCACCCCGGTGCTCGACTATGTTCGTTGGGTGCTCGTCAACAAGCGCGATCCGGCGAGCCCGGCGCCCGAGCCCGTCGTGCCGGAGTTGCCGGCGGTGGTGACCCCGGACCGGCTGGTCGTACCGCCCGGCCTCGCGCCGCGGGCCGTCGATCCGGCCGAGACCGGCTCGCCCTGGTTCTTCGAGGACTATACGGTCGGCGAACGGATCGACCATGTCGACGGGATGGCGGTGATGGAGAGCGAGCACCGGCTCGCCACGCGGCTCTACCGCAACACCGCCCGGGTCCACTTCGACGACCATGTCGAGCGCCGGGGCAGGCTCGGCTCGGTCATCGTCTATGGCGGGGTGGTGATGTCGATCGCCCGCGCTCTCTCCTTCAACGGCCTCGGCAACGCCTGCTCGATCCTCGCGATCAACGCCGGCACCCACGCCAACCCCTGCCGACCGGGCGACACGATCTACGCCTGGTCGGAGGTACTGGAGCGGGCCGAGCTCCCCGGCCGGGCGGACGTGGGTGCCTTGCGTTTGCGGCTCGTGGCCCTCAAGGACCACCCGGCCGCCGATTTCCCGTTGCGCGACGAAGCGGGAGCTTATCGACCCGAGGTGCTGCTCGATCTCGATTACTGGGCACTCCTGCCGCGCCGCGGCTTGGCCGTCGAGCGTTGACGAATCGTCAACCTTTTCGTGCGAGGCTCCGCTGCAGGACAAACCGTCCCGGAGCATTTCATGCCCGAGGTGGCGCCCGTCCTCGGCATCGCGCCCGCCCCCGCGGTCGGAGCCCGCGTTTCCGGCACCCTCGCCGGCGATCGGGCCGCCGCGCGGGAGCCCCCACCCCGACCGCCGCCGAAGCCCGCGGCGGCGAGCCCGCCGGCGCGGGCTTCGGC
>DAIOUO010000326.1:0-4029 GCA_036759485.1 Geminicoccaceae bacterium
GGAGAGGCGGCACCGCCAACGGGTCGGACCCGACTCGAGTGTCGGAGAGGGGGAGCGTTCGGTCGACGGCCTCGGGCGGGTGAGCGGGCCCGAGCGACCCGCGGCGCGAGGCGGGGCACGCACGACCCGGGCCTCGGCCGCTCGGCACGTTCGGGGTAGAGGATCGAGGAGGCGCGGCGGGTCGGCGACGCGTCGCGGCCGGACGAGGGGCCGATTCGCCGGAGGGTCCCGGGGGTTCGATCGCCGCGCCCGCGTTCGTCGCCCGCGGTTCTCGGGCCCCGCGCATGCGGAAGCGGCGGCCTCGCGCCTCCGCCCCCGTCGCAATCGGCGGACGAACGGGCTTCGTCCGGCGCGCACCGTTCCGACGTCGGCAAGCCGAGCCCGAAGGGCCGTCCCCCGGGCTCTCGGTCGCAACGGCCCGGTCCCTGGCGCGGCGGGTCGGCGTCGAGCCGATCCGCTGGCGCCCGACACCGGTCGGAAGGCTCGGGTCGAGCCGTACCGGGATAGGCGTGGCGACGGGATGCCCGGCTCGAGGCGGTTCGGCGCGCGGGTGTCGTGGAGGGGTTCGTGGACGAAGCGTGCCGGACGGGCCGATCGGTCCCGAGCAGCGCCCGACCGTCGACGGTCCGCCGTCCGGTCGGCTCACCGCTGCCGGACGCGGGGCGAGGTTCGGGTCGAATCGCCCGAACCCGATCGGGCATGGACCCCACCACACCGCCGCGTTCGGTCTCGCGGCGATGGCTCGGTGGGTTCGCAGCGGCGCCCGGACACATGCCGGATCGCCTCGCCGGCAACCGGTTCGGGCCGTCGAACTCAGGACGACGGGCGGTGGTCCACGGCCGGTCGGGCGAGGTCGATCGCGAACAGGAGCTAGCCCAGGAGGAACAGGCCGCCGCCCAAGGGTGCCAGCACGGCGAGGCCGCGCGGCAGGCCGAGCGCCAGGGCGTAGAGGCTCCCCGGAAAGAGGACGGCGCCCGCCAGAAAGGCGAGCCGGGCGGCGCGCCGCGTGGGGCGCAGGGCCGCGGCGAGCAGGGCCGCGAGGGCGTGCGCGAGCTGGTAACGGCTGGCCGTCTCGACCAGGGCCACGGCCCGGGCGTCGCCCGCGCCCTCGAGGACGTGGGCGCCGAAAGCCCCCATCGCCACCGCCAGCGCCGCCAGGAGCGCCGCTCCGACCGAGAGCCCGTCCACCGTCGGCCGATCGAGTCCGGTTCGATCCATGCCCCACCTCGCAGCACCCTGCGCCCGGCTCTATCCTGGCCAGGGGCCCAGAGGGAACGGGGGCGGGCGATGCTGCCGGTGGCGGTCGAAGTGTGGCGAGGCGAGCGGGTGGAGAGCCGGCACCGGGCGAGCCTCGCCGTCGTCGACCGCGAGGGCCGCTGCGTGCTCGCGGTCGGCGAGCCGGAGATGCCCGTCTATCCCCGCTCGGCGATCAAGCCCTTGCAGGCGATCCCGCTCGTCGAGAGCGGGGCCGCCGACGCCTTCGGCCTCGAGGAGGCGGAGCTCGCGCTCGCCTGCGCCTCGCACGGCGGCGAGCCCACCCATCTGCGGCGCGTGAGTGCCTGGCTCGCCCGGCTCGGGCTCGACGAGCCGGCCCTGGCCTGCGGTCCGCACCCGCCGAGCCACGGCCCGAGCGCGGAGCGGCTCCTCGCGCGAGGAGAACGGCCGAGCCGGCTGCACAACAATTGCTCGGGCAAGCATGCGGGCATGCTCACCCTCGCCCGCCACCTGGGCGCCCCCGAGGCGGGCTACGAGCGCCCGGAGCACCCGGTGCAACGGGCGGTCCGGGCCGTGCTCGACGCGCTCACCGACGGCGGCCCCCTCGACCCGCCGGCGATCGACGGCTGCGGGGTGCCGACTTGGGCCATGCCGTTACGCGCACTCGCACTCGCCTTCGCCCGCTTCGGAACACCCGACGGTCTGCCCCCGCCGCGCGCCGAGGCCTGCCGGCGGATCGCCCTCGCCATGCTGCGGGAGCCTCTGATGGTAGCGGGCAGCGGCCGACTCTGCACGGCTCTGCTCGAGCTCGGCGGTGGTGTGATCGCCAAGACGGGTGCCGAAGGCGTGTACGCCGCGGCCCTGCCCGGCAGCGGCCTCGGTCTCGCCCTCAAGGTCGAGGACGGTGCCGCTCGGGCGGCCGAGGTGGCACTGCTCGCGGCCCTCGCCCGGCTCGGCTGGCTCGCGGGGCCGGTGTCGCGCGATCTCGCCCGCTTCGCTCGGCCCACGCTGCGCAACCATGCCGGTACCGTGGTCGGCGGTATCCGGCCCGCGCCGGGCTGGCTCGAGGAGCCGGCGTGATCTCGGCCGGGCCGATCGCCGGGGTCGACGAGGTCGGCCGCGGTCCGCTCGCGGGTCCCGTGCTCGCGGCCGCGGTGATCCTGCGGCGGCCGGTCGAGGGGTTGGCCGATTCCAAGACGCTTTCGGTCGCCCGCCGCGAGCGGCTCGCCCGCGAGCTCGCGAGCGCCGCCTGGATCGGGATCGGCGCCGCCTCGACGGCGGAGATCGAGCGGCTCGACATTCTGCGGGCGAGCCTCCTCGCGATGCGGCGAGCGGTCGGCCGGCTGCCCGTCCGGCCCGGCACGGTGATGGTCGACGGCAACCGCGCCCCCGAGCTTCCGGTGCCCGTCACCTGCGTCGTCGGGGGCGATCGGCTCGTGCCCGAGATCATGGCCGCCTCGATCGTCGCCAAGGTGCTGCGGGATCGGCTGATGGCGCGGCTCGACCGGCGCTGGCCGGGTTACGGCTTCGCCGCCCATGCCGGCTACCCGACGCGGGCGCACCGGGAAGCACTCGCCCGGCTCGGCCCCTGCCCGCATCACCGCCGGACCTTCCGGCCGGTCGCGGCGGCCATCGCTGCCGGGGTCGGCGAGTCCTGGAGCCGCAACCGCATGCGCGATACTGTCTCGACAGAGATCGGCCGTTCGGAGAGGCGAGCGTGATGGACGGGCTGCTCCGGTATGTCGTCCGGCGGTTCGCTCCGGTGCTCGCCCTCGCCTGGTCGGTCCTTTCGGGAGCGAACGCGGCGGCGGTCGAGTACGTCGCTTACGAGCTGCAGGTCGACCGCGAGCCCGCCGGCGTCTGTCTCGGCTTCACGAGCGCCCTGCCGCGCGCCCGCCAGGCGGAGCTCGCGCCCTTCGTAACGGTCGAGCCCGCGACCGACCTCGCGCTCGCCACGCGCGGCGAGCGGCTCTGCGCCACCGGTCTGCAGCACGGTGGCCGCTACCGGCTCGTGGTGCGCAAGGGGTTGCGGGCGCTCGACGGCACTACCCTGGACCGGGACGTCGGGCTCGATCTCGTGGTCCCGGATCGGGCACCCTCGCTCGCCTTCGCCGGGCGCGGCACGCTCTTGCCCGCGCGGCCGGGCACGGGGCTGCCGCTCGAGAGCGTGAACGTCGAGCGGGCGCGGCTCGTCCTCTATCGCGTGGGCGAACGCAACCTTTCGGCACCGCTCGAGGAGGGGACGTTCGGCCAGACACTCGACGCCTGGAGCGAGGGACGGATCGCCGAGACCGTCGGCGAGAAGCTGTTCGAAGGCACGATCGCGATCGCCGCGCGGCGCAACCGGAAAGTACAGACCCTCGTCCGGCTCGAGGATCTTCTGCCCGCGCTTCGCCCGGGGCTGTACGTCGCGACGGCCGTGCCGGCGGGTGCCGAACCCGAGCCCTGGGCCGGCCGCGCCACCCAGTGGTTCACGGTCTCCGATGTGGCACTCACCGCCGTGCGCGGGGCCGACGGCCTCACCGTCGTCGCCCGCTCGCTCGCCGGCGCCGAGCCGTTGCCCGACGTCCGCCTCACCCTTCTCGCCCGCAACAACGAGCCCCTGGCCGAGCTCGCGACCGACGCACGCGGCCGGGCACACATCCCCGCGGCCAAGCTGCGGGGCCGTGGGGGCAACGCGCCGCGCCTTCTGGTCGCCCGGCGCGGGGAGGGCGAGCTCAGCTTCCTCGAGCTGGACCGCCCGCCCCTCGATCTCGTCGAGCTCGGCGTCGACGGACGAACGCCGCCCGGGCCGCTCGACGCCTTTCTCTGGAC
>DAIOUO010000327.1:0-4022 GCA_036759485.1 Geminicoccaceae bacterium
CGCGCCCTGGGGACCTGGCCCCGCGAGGCGGCGGCCGCCGCCTCGAGCGGGAACTCGGCGAAGTGACGCTGCCAGTCGGGGCCGAGCTCGGCGGCCATGCGGCGGCGGACGAAGGGCTTGCCCATGGGCGGCGCGTTCGACTGCAGCTGCGCGAGCTCGGCCGCGTACTCGGCCGGCAGGGCGTCGGGAATGGTCGCCATCATCTGCGCGACCTTCATGAGCGGCCCCTTGAGGCCACCCAGAGCGGCCCTCAGCTCGGCCGCGTGCGCGCCGCGGTCGAAGCTGCCCACGAGCCTGGCGCCGGCGAGCCGGGCCGCCTGGCCGGCCACGGCGGTCCCGACCTGCGCGTAGCGCTTCATGCGCCCGCTGAACCGGTTCTCGCTCGGGCTCGGACGACCGTTCACGGCGCGCTTCGGGAGGCGCTCGAAAGCTCGGCCTCGAGGCGGTCGATCAGTCGCTCGAGGAGCCCGAGCCCTTTGGCCCAGAACCCCGGATCGCTCGCATCGAGGCCGAACGGTGCGAGCAGCTCGCGGTGGCGCAGCGTGCCGCCGGCCCGCAGGAGCTCGAGATAGCGCTCCTCGAAGTCGCGAGGTTGCTCCTCGTAGACCGCGTAGAGGGAGCTCACCAGGCAATCGCCGAAGGCATAGGCGTAGACATAGAAGGGAACGTGAACGAAGTGTGGGATATACGACCAGTAGACGCTATAGTCGTCTCGCAGTTCGAAGGCCGGCCCGAGGCTCTCCCCCTGCACCTCCATCCAGAGGTTGCCGAGCTCGCCGGGCGTGAGCTCGGTGTCCTTTCGCCGCTCGTGGACACGGCGCTCGAACTCGCAGAAGGCGATCTGGCGAACGACCGTGTTGATCTTGTCCTCGATCTTCGAGGCCAGGAGGACCCGCCGGCGCGCCGGGTCGCGCTCCTCGTCCAGGAGGGCTTCGAAGGTGAGCTGCTCGCCGAACACGGAAGCCGTCTCGGCGAGTGTGAGGGGCGTGCCGGACATGAGATAGCCCTGCTCGGCCGCGAGGATCTGATGGACCCCGTGGCCGAGCTCGTGGGCGAGGGTCATGACGTCCCGGGTCTTGCCCTGGTAGTTCATGAGCACGAACGGATGAACCGAGGGCACGGTCGGGTGGCAGAAGGCGCCGCTGTCCTTGCCGGGCCGTACCTCGGCATCGATCCAGTGCTGGTCGAAGAACCGCTCGAGGATCGAGGCGAGCCGGGGCGAGAAGCGCCGGTAGGCGTCGAGCACGACGACCTTGGCCTCGTTCCACGGCCGGCGGCGGTCGTCGTCTTCCGGTAGGGGTGCGTTACGGTCCCAGTACTGGAGTCGGTCGAGCCCGAGCCAGCGCGCCTTCAGGGCATAGTAGCGGTGAGACAGGCGCGGATAGGCCGAGCGCACGGCCGCGATCAGCGCGTCGACGACCTCGTCCTCCACCTGGTTGGCAAGGTTTCGCGCGCTGATCGGGCGAGGGAATTTCCGCCAACCGTCCTCGATCAGCTTGTCCTTGGCCAGGGTGTTGGTGATCCGGCCGAACAGCTTGACGTTCGCTGCCAGCACCTTGCCGATCGAGGTGGCGGCCCGTTCGCGCACCGAACGATCCTTCGCCGAGAGCAGATCGAAGGCCTGCTGGGCCGTGAGCTCACGACCGTCGATCGGGAACCGCAGCGCCGCGAGCGTCTCGTCGAACAGCCGGACCCAGGCGGCACGGCCGGTGACGTGTTTCTCGTGCAGGACCCGCTCGACCTCGTCGGAGAGCTGGTGCGGCCGAAAGGCACGGAGGTTGCGGATCCACGGTCGATAGCGGGCGAGCGTCGAGCTCTGCGCGAACCGGGCCTCGAGGTCCTCGTCCTCGAGCTTGTTGAGGTCGAGGGTCACGAAGAGGAGCTTCGTCTCGATCGCGTTCACCCGCTCTTCGACGTCCTGGTAGAAGCGGCCGATCTCGGGGTCGTTCCGATCGGCGGCGAAGAGGAGGGAGGCGTAGCTCGAGACCCGACCGAGCCGCTCCTGGACGGTCTCGTAAGCGGCGACGAGCTCGGCCAGGGCGTCGCCGGAAAGCTCGGCGAGGCGGCCCTTGTACCGCTCCTCGAGACGCCTCGCCTCGGCCTCGGCCTCGTCGAGCAGCCGTCCGACGCGGGGATCGTCCGGCCCATTGAACAGGTCGGAGAGGTCCCAGCGGGGGGCGACGGGGCTCGCCTCCTCCAGGTTCAGGGCCAAGGCTGCGCTCGCGCTCATCCACGGACTCCCAGCGGTCGGCCACCGGTCATATATCGCCCGGGCGGTCGTGATCCAGGAGCGGCCCGCGGCGGGGAGGTGGGACGGTGGCGGCACCCGATCTCGGCGCCAATCTCTGGATGATGTTCGAGCGATCGGCGGCGCGCTTCGGCGACCGTCCCTTCCTGTACAGACGGGAGCACGGGGCCTGGCGTTCGCGATCCTGGGCCGAGGTCGCCCGCGAGGCCCGAGCGCTCGCCGGATGCCTCGCCGCGCACGGGATCGGGCCGGGTGATCGGGTCGCCCTCGTGGCCGAGAACCGGCCCGAATGGTGTATCGCGGACCTCGCCTGTCTCGCTCTCGGCGCGGTGACGGTGCCCGCCTACACGACCTGGACCCCCGACGATCTCGCCTACGTCCTCGGCCACAGCGAGGCGCGAGCGGTCATCGTGGGCGGCGGCTCGCTGCCCGAGCGGCTCTCTTCCGCACTCGGGCGGGTTCCGCCGATGCGGCTCGTCGTGGCCCTGGCCGCTGCGCCGACGGTGCCGGTCGGTGCGACCCTGCTCGACTGGCGGTCGGCGCTCGCGCGCGGTGCGGAGGCGTCCGTCGAGCTGGCCGGGCAGGCCATGCCGGCCGAAGCGATCGCCTGCTTCATCTACACCTCCGGCACCGGTGGTCGTCCGAAGGCGGTCATGCTGGCGCATGCCAACATCATGGCGAACATCGAAGGTGCCTGGAGCCTGCTTGAGGAGGTCGGGATCGGGGACGACGCGTTCCTCTCCTTTCTGCCGCTTTCGCACGCTTACGAACACACGGCCGGCCAGTTCCTGCCGATCGCGATGGGTGCGGAGATCTGGTACGCCAACGGGGTCGAGCGGATCTCGGCCGACCTGCTCGAGGCGCGGCCCACCATCTTCACCTGCGTGCCGCGGCTCCTCGAGGTGATGCGCCAGCGCATCCTGACGGGCGTCGACCGGCAGGGCGGGCTGCGTGCTCAGTTGTTCCGGCTCGCCCTCGACACGGGCCTGCGCAAGCTCGCACGCGGTGGCAGGCTCGACCCGGCGCGCGCGATGCTCGACCGCCTGCTCGACGGGCTCGTGCGCGCGAAGGTTCGCGCGCGCTTCGGCGGCCGCCTCAAGGCCGTGGTGTCCGGCGGGGCTCCCCTGAGCCCCGAGGTTGGGCGTTTCTTCCTAGCACTCGGCGTACCGCTCCTGCAGGGTTACGGTCAGACCGAGGCCGGTCCCGTGATCAGCGCCAATCGACCTCGCCGCAACAAGGTCGAGACGGTGGGCCCGCCGCTCGACGGTGTGGAGGTGCGGATCGCTCCCGACGGGGAGATCCTGGTCCGCGGCAAGCTCGTCATGAAGGGCTACTACAAGGATCCGGAGGCGACCGCTGCGGCCCTGCGCGAGGGCTGGCTGCACACCGGCGACATCGGCCGGCTCGACGAGGAGGGCTTCCTCTCGATCACGGACCGGAAGAAAGACATCATCGTGCTTTCGGGCGGCGACAACGTAGCGCCGCAGCGCGTCGAAGGTGTCCTGGGCTTGGAGCCCGAGCTCGCCCAGGTCCTGGTCTACGGAGACCGGAGGCCGCACCTCGTGGCCCTGGTGGTGCCGTCCCGCGCCCTGCTCGAGGAGGCCGCGGCCCGCCGCGGCCTGCCGCTCGACAGTCCCGAACTCGCGAGCGACGCCGAGCTCAAACGCGCGGTCGAGGCCGCGGTGGCCCGCGCCAATGCCAAGCTCTCCCCGCTCGAGCGGGTCCGGCGGGTGGAAATCCTGATCGAGCCCTTCACCGTCGAGAACGGCCGATG
>DAIOUO010000328.1:0-3973 GCA_036759485.1 Geminicoccaceae bacterium
TCGCCGACGGGCTCCGGTTCCCCGCCCCGATCCGGTGTTTCCACCCGTCCCGCCCGCATGCCGACCTCCCGGTCCGCTCCGCCGTGCGAAAGCCTTCCGGGATCCCCTTATAGGTTTTCCTGATGCCCAGTTCAACAACTTACGATTGATGCGCCGGGGACGGATCCGCGACGGCTCAGTCGAGGGCGTAGGCGTGGAACTTGAGGTAGGCACCTTCCGGCAGCGCCGGGTGCACCGGGTGGTCGGGTCCGGCGAAGCCGCGATAGAGCAGCCGGGCGCCGCGGCCGGCGGTGCGGATCCCGGCGAAGACCTCGCGGGCGAAGTCCTCCTCGCTCACCTGGTGCGAGCAGGAAGCGATGCAGAGGAAGCCGGCTTCGGCGACGAGCGTAGCCGCCTGACGCGCGAGCTTGCGGTAGCCCCGCAGGCCCACCGCGAGGTCCTTCTTGCTCTTCACGAAGGCCGGCGGGTCGGCGATCACGAGGCCGAAGCGGGCCTTCTCGGCGGCGAGCTCCTCGCAGGCCTCGAAGACCTCTTTCTTGAGGAAGGTGCAGCGCTCGACCACCCCCTGCCGTTCGGCCGAGCCGCGGGCGAGCGCGAGCGCCCCCTCGGCCCGGTCGATCAGCACCGCCTCGCGGGCACCCCGGGCGAGCGCGGTGAGCGCGAAGCCGCCGCCATAGGAATAGAGGTCGAGCACCCGCTGGTCGCGGGCGAGCCGGGCCGCGAAGGCCCGGTTCGGGCGCTGGTCGTAGAACCAGCCGGTCTTCTGACCCTGGAGCACGTCCGCCAGGAACGGCACGCCGTTCTCCTCGAGCTCGACCCGGGCCGGCACGGTTCCCTTGGCGACCCGCACCTCCTCGGGCAGCCCCTCGAGGGCGCGGATCGCGCTGTCGTTCCGCAGCACCACGGCCCGCGGGGCGAGCACCCGCTCGATCGCCTCGAGCAGCGGCGCTTCCAGCCGCTGCATCCCGATCGTGTTGATCTGGAGAACGAGGATGTCCCCGTAACGATCGGCGATCAGGCCCGGAAGCCCGTCCGCTTCGGCGTGCACCAGGCGGTAGTGGGGGCGCTCGAACAGGCGCTCGCGCAGGGCCAGGGCCCGCTCGAGGCGGCGGGCCAGGAAGCGGGCGTCGATCACCGCCTCGGTGTTGCGGCTGAGGACGCGGGCGCAGACCAGCGAGTGAGGGTTGAACTGGGCGAGCGCCATCGCCTTGCCGTCGTGGCTCACCAGCCGCACGAGGCTACCGGGCTCGAGGCTCTTGGCCGCCCGGTCCATCTGCACCTCGTTGGAGTAGAGCCAGGGGCCGCCGCCGCGCAGGCGCCGGTCGTGGCCGGGCAGGATGCGGACGACGGGCAGGCTCCGGGATTGGCTCGTGGGCTCGCTCATGGGCTCGATCGTTGCTCGGATGGCTCGCGGGTCGGGACCGGCGCTGCGGAGGCCCTCGTCTAGCGCAACCAGCGCCCAGGACAACCGCCCGGCGGCGCGGCCTCGGTGCGGGTCGCCCGATCGGTGCTCGCCGCTCGGGCGAGGTGATGCCCGCCGATGCGCGTCCGGTTGACGCACGCCACCCCGCGCCAGGGAAACGGCGATCTTTCTGTACTAGGTCTGTCCGCACGGACCTGCGGACGAGGGTGACGGTGGTGCGATGGGCGAGCGGCGGGCCCGTGGCCCGCGCGATCGGGCTCGGCCGGCCGGATGCGGCCGAGCTGCTCGGGCGGCTGGAACACGAGTTCCGCACGCCGCTCGCGGCGATCCGGGCGATCGCCGAGATTCTCAGGGACGCGCCCGATCTGGGCCCCGAGGAGCGGGCGGCGATGCTCGATGCGATCCTGGTCGAGCAGTCGCGCCTCGCCCGTACGCTCGAAGCCCTGCTCGACGAGCTGGCCGGCCCCTGAAGCGGAGGCGTCCGCCCGGCCGTCACCCGTCCCAGTCGGGCCAGGCGGGTGCCAACCGACCGCCGAGGCGGACCGGTGCCACGCGCCGGGCGAGCCCGGTGCGATCGTCGGTCTCGACCAGGACGGCGCAGAGCGTGGCCTCGCCGCCCGCGGGCTCGAGCCGCTTGCCCGGCAGGTCGCTGCGCCAGCGGCGCAGCGAGCCCTCTTTGTCCATGCCGATCACGCTGTCGTAGTCGCCGGTCATCCCGACGTCGCTGATATAGGCGGTGCCACCCGGCAGGATCTGGGCGTCCGCGGTCGGCACATGGGTGTGGGTGCCGGCCACGAGCGAGACCCGCCCGTCGAGGAAATGGGCGAGGGCCATCTTCTCGCTGGTCGCCTCGGCGTGCACGTCGACCAGGATCGCATCCGCCGTGCCGCCGAGCCGGTGGCGGGCGAGCTCGGCCTCGAGGGCGCGGAAGGGGTCGTCCCAGAGGCCCATGAAGAGCCGACCCATGACCTGCAGGACGAGCAGCCGGCGGCCGCGCGCGGTCCGCACCTCGCCCACGCCCCGACCGGGCGTGCCCGGGGCCATGTTCAACGGCCGGAGCAGCCGGGGCTCGCCGGCGATGGCGGGGATCAGATCCTTCTGGTCGAAAACGTGGTTGCCGGTGGTGACGAGATCGGCACCGGCGGCGAACAGCTCGGCCGCGATCGCGGGCGTGAGGCCGTAGCCGCCGGCCGCGTTCTCGCCGTTGACCACGAGGGCATCGAGCGAAAGACGGGCCTTGAGCTCGCCCGCTCGCGCCAGCACGGCGCTGCGGCCGGCCCGGCCGACCACGTCGCCGACATAGAGGATGCGCACCCTCGCTCAGCCCGCGAGAGCGGCGCCGTCGTCCGCCGCCTCGGCGCAGCGGACGATCTCACGCTCGGTGACCACGAGATCGAGCCGGGCATCGCTCGGCCCGAGCGGTACCGCCGCCACCTCCTGGAAGGCGAAGGCGAGCCCGATCACCGGCGGAGCGGCGCCGCGGGCGCGCAGGGCCGCGATCGTACGGTCGTAGAAGCCGGCGCCGTAGCCGAGCCGGCCGCCGCGCCGGTCGAAGGCCAGGAGCGGCACGATCAGGACCGCGGGCTCGAGCCTCGGTGCCGGGGCAATCGGCTCGAGCACGCCGAACGGCCCGGGCATGAGCGGGTCGCCCGGCCGGAAGGCGTGGAAGTCGAGCGGGCGGGCACGGCCGGCCTGGCGCGGCAGGACGACGCTGCGGCCGGCTTGGGCGATCAGCCGGATGGCGGGCGCGGTGTCGATCTCCTCGGGCAGGGCGTGGAAGATCGCGACCGGTCCCGGGGGAAGGCGGGGGAGGAGTTCGGCGAGATGCCGGGCTGCCGCCTCGCCGGCCGGGCCGCGCAGGGCCGGTCCTCGGGACTTGCGCAGCGCGCGGATCTCGGCCCGAAGCACCGCCTTGGCTTCGCGCACCGACAGCTGGCCCGGTTTCGCGGTCAGGGCGTTGGTCCCGGCAGGTTGGGTTCGGCTCCGAGAGAGGAACGTGGCGGCGCCGCCCTGGCCGTCTCGCGCTCGGCTCGTCCCGAGTCCTGCTACGCAGGTGGGCGCCATGTGACGTGGCCACGACCACGTCAGGGACAGCTCCCTTGGGAACGAACTAGGCCCGGGCGATGATGAGCGCTCCTCGAACCGGGCAGCAACCGCCACCTGCAAGCTAGGCTTTCCCGACCGCTCGAGCAAGCTCGTCGAGCCGATCGGCGACCCGCTCGAGCACACGGGCCGCATCCGCTTCGCTGGCGCGTGCCTCCTGGCCCAGCCGGCCGCGGAGCTGTTGGATCTCGTCGTAGGCGTCGAACAGCTCGTCGGCGACGACCAGGGCCGCGAGCAGCAGCACCCGGGCCTCGCCGAGCTGCGGGCTCGCCCGGGCGATCTCGCCGGCCTTGCCGTCGAGATAGGCCGCGAGGCGCTTGAGCCGCCCCTCCTGACCCTCGTCGCACTGGACGGGATAGCGGCGCCCCACGACCGTGATCTCGACCGTCGGCATGGCTCGGCTGCGCTCCCCTGGACCCCTTCCCGCTCCCGTCCCGCGCGATCCGC
>DAIOUO010000329.1:0-3960 GCA_036759485.1 Geminicoccaceae bacterium
CCGGACCGTCGGCTGGGCCGGCTGCTCCGAGCCGGCGAGACGCTCCTGCCGCTCCGTCTCGCGGCCCGGGCTCCCACGCTCGCGCCGCGCCGCGTGTTTCGGCGAGCGAGCCGGCACCCTCGATCGCCGGGTCGGCACGGTCCGCTCCGTCGTTCGCCCGGTCGTCTTCCGCCGACTGCCCCGCGCGGCCGCTCGCCGGATCGGGACCTCGCCGGGGTCGGTCCGGCGCGTCCGTCGACGGCCCGCCGCGCGGGGGCGAGGCCGGTCCGATGGCGCGGAGCCGCTGCGAACCGCGAGCCGAGCTCTCCGGGGGTCTGCCGCCGACCATCCGGGAGGCGCCGGAAACCGGCTCGGCCGGGAACTCCGGCCTCGACTCGTGGCACGAGGGGCGCAGGATCCGGGTCGCTCCGCTCGTCCGCACCCCCTCCGTCGGCTCCGCCACGGATCCCGCGCGATCGGCTTCACGGCGGGCTGCTCCTCCACTAGCCTCGCCCCAGGCGGCCGGCACCCGGCCGCGCAGCTCGGCCTCGCTCATGCCCCGCGCGTGCCGTCCCGACCTCCTGCTCGTGGTCCTTCTCCTGCTGGTCGGTTGCGTGCCGGCCAAGCAAACCACGCCCACCGCACCGCCGCAACCGAGCCGGCCGGCACCGCCCGTGGTCCAGCCGCTGCCACCGCCGCAGCCCGCGGGGCCGCTCCCGGTCGCGCTCCTCCTGCCGCTCGGCGGCAAGGACGCCGCCCTCGGCCGCGACATGCTGGACGCCGCCCAGCTCGCCCTCTTCGAGCTCGAGGCGAGCGACCTCCTCCTCCTGCCGCGCGACGCCGGTGCCGGGCCCGAGACGGCCCGCGCCGCCGCCCGCGCAGCCCTCGAGGCCGGTGCCGAGCTTCTCCTGGGGCCTCTCTTGTCGAGCGCGACCGCCGCGGTGGCACCACTCGCCCGCGAGCGCGGCCGCCTCGTCCTGTCCTTCTCGAACGACGCGAGCATCGCCGGGCCCGATCTCTTCCTGCTCGGCTGGCGGCCCGAGGAGCAAGTCGAGCGGATCGTCCGCCACGCCCTCGGCCAGGGCTGGCGACGCCTCGGCCTCTTGGCCCCGAACGACGGCTACGGCACGCGCGCGGTCGAGTCCTGGCGGCGGCTTCTCGCCGGGCTCGGCGAGCCGGCCGCCGATGCCGTCGGGATCTATCCGGCGCAGGGTGATCCGGCGGCCGCGGTCCGGGCCTTTCTCGACCGTCACGGGCGGCCGGCCTCCGACGGAACGCCCGCCCTCGATGCGATCCTGATCGCCGACGGCGGCCTGCGGCTGCGCCAGGTGGCCGCCCTGCTCGCCTTCTACGACGTCGATCCCGCCGTCACCCGGCTGCTCGGGACCCGGCTCTGGGCCGACGACCCCGCCGTCCTGCGCGACCCCGCCCTGCGCGGGGCCCGCATCGCGGCCCCCGATCCGGACGCCGAGGCCGCTTTCGGCCGTCGCTTCGCGAGCGTGTACGGACGGGAGCCGCGACCGCTCGCGGCACTCGCCTACGATGCCGTGGTGCTCGCCGCCGCGGCGGCGCGCGGCCCGAACCGACCGGATCGCGGCGCGCTCCTCGACCCGAACGGCCACCCCGGTGCCCTCGGCCCCGTTCGTCTCCGCCCCGACGGGCTCGCCGAGCACGCGCTCGCCGTCCTCGAGCTGACCGAAGGTGGGTCGCGGGTCGTGGAGCCCGCACCGCTCCGCCTCGCCCTGGCGGTTCGCTGAGCCCGGCCGGACCGCCGACTCCCAACCGTTCAGCAAAGATATTGCTCGGTTTGTCGACCAAAGGTTTACAAGCGTCCGGTCCTGGGTTACCTCGCGGCGGTGGGTCCGTGCGCCTG
The DNA here is from genome assembly GCA_036759485.1 of Geminicoccaceae bacterium. GTDB lineage: Bacteria > Pseudomonadota > Alphaproteobacteria > Geminicoccales > Geminicoccaceae > JANXAZ01. Next base: position 1,853 of record DAIOUO010000329.1, read on the forward strand.
CGGACGGGACGGTGGCATGGCCGGCGGTGCGGAGGCATCCTCGCAGGATCGTTCTCCGGGTCTCGAGGAGGCCCCCGCCGCCTTTCGACCGGAAGCCGCGGTGGTGGCACTCGACGAGCGCCGGCGCGCCGCGGCGTCGTCGGTCCAGCTGCCGGCACCGCTCGCCCGACCCGGCCAGCCCTGCCGCGTCCTGGTGGTCGCCGGCGAGGAAGAGAGCTTCCTGCTGGTCCGCGATCTGCTCGCGCGGGCCGAGTCCCCGATCTACCGGGTCGACTGGGCGGCGACCGGCGAGGCGGCGCTGCGCCGCCTGACCGCGAGCCACTACGACGTGGCGGTGGTCGACGAGGTGCTCCCGGACCGCGAGGGCGCGGAGTTCGTGCGGGTGGCCCAGCGGCGCGGCTTCCGCACGCCGGTGGTGCTCCTCAGCGAGGATCTCGACCAGCTCGATCCGAGCGCGGCCATCGCCCTGGGCGTGGGCGACATGATCGCCAAGGAAGAGCTCGAGGTCGGCAGGCTCGTCCGCAGCCTGCGTTTCGCCATCGCCCGCAAGGCCCAGACGGACCGCCTCGACCATCTGGCGCAGTACGACGATCTCACCGGGCTCGCCAACCGGGCGCTGCTGCGCGACCGGCTCGCTCGGGCACTCGCCGCCGCCCGTCGCCACGGCAGTCTGGTCGCGGTGATGGTGCTCGATCTCGACGGCTTCAAACGGGTCAACGACACGCTCGGCCACGCCGCCGGAGACCGTTTGCTGGTCGAGGTCGCGGAGCGGCTGCGCGTTCGTGTGCGCGAGACCGACACCGTGGCGCGGCTCGGTGGCGACGAGTTCGCCCTCGTCATCGAGGACCTCTCGCGACCCGAGCACGCCACCTTCGTCGCCCGCAAGCTGCTCGACGCGCTCGAGCCGCCGATCCGCCTCGACGGGCGGGAGGCGCGGGTCGGCGCCAGCCTCGGTGTGGCGCTCTATCCCCGCGACGGCGAGGATCCCGCGGTGCTGCTGCGGCTCGCCGACGCCGCGATGTACGCGGTCAAGGCCGAGGGCGGCCGCGGCTGCCGCTTCCACGACGCCCGCCTCGACCAGCGCATGCAGCGCGGCGCGATCCTGGAGAGCGATCTGCGCCGAGCGCTCGAGCGTGGCGAGTTCGTCCTGCATTTCCAGCCGCAGGTGGCGCTCGTCGACGGCCCGCTCGGAGTCGCCGCGGTGCTCCGTTGGCAGCATCCCGAGCTGGGCCTCGTCGAGATCGAACGGTTCCGCGCCGCCGCCGAGGAGTGCGGGATGATCGAGCCGCTCGGTGCCTGGATGCTCGCCGTGGCGACCGAGCGGCTGCGCGGCTGGCGCGACGCCGGGCTCGGCCAGGTGATCCTGAGCCTCCCGGTCCTCTCCCGCCGCGAGCTCGGCTGGAGCCGGATCGGCGAACGGGTCGTTGCCGCCCTGCAGGAAGCAGGGTTGCCGCGCGCTTCGGTCGAGCTCGAGATCGAGGAACGGCTGGTGTGCGCGGACGTCCAGGCCGGGGGAGCCGGGCTGCGCGGCCTCGTCGAGCAGGGCCTGGGGGTGGCGATCCAGGGGTTCGGTGCCGGCCAGGCCTCGCTGCGCCCGCTCTGCGACGCCCCCCTCCACACGCTCAAGCTCGCCCGCGAGCTGATCCGGGGGGCGCCACAGGACGCCCGCCGGGCGCGCTTCCTGCGTGCGCTCGTGGGGCTCGCCAAGGAGCTCGGTCTGCGGGTCGTGGCCGAGGGGGTCGAGACCCGCGCCGAACTCGCCCTCCTCCGGGCCGCCGGCTGCGACGCCGTCCAGGCGGTCACCAGCTGCCCGCCTCTGCCGGCGGATGCCTGCGGCGCCTGGTTGCGCGAGGCCGCGACCCGCTCCGCCGGGGGCCTCTGAGGCCGGCGCCGCGGGCGATCGGCGGGCGGCGCCGGGCCTTGCGAACGCCGGAGGGAGGTCCCGGGGCGGTTCGCCGCGGCGCGCGGAGAGGGAGGCGCCGAGCGGCTCGGAAAGGGGCTGCGGAGCGTGGCGCGGCGGCATCGCTCAGGGCTCGGTCGCAGCCAGTGCCACTGCCCGGTTGCGGCCGGCGCGCGTGGCCGCGTAGAGGGCCCGCTCGGCCCGGCCG